>JBHLQA010000153.1:0-7645 GCA_048885285.1 Candidatus Odinarchaeota archaeon | reverse complement strand
AGAAGCGGAATAATTAATTCTATTAAAAAGAAAAAAGGATGAGATCTATAAAAATAAGTTAATTTTTCAAGGATTCTTATTTTTTTATTTTTTTTAAACGAACTTCAATAACATACTGTTATCTGATTAGAAAACCTCTTTAAGAGATTGAACCACTATATAAAAAATAATTTTGTAACCAATTTTCTTCATTAATTGCAAATATATACCTATTTGTTTTTATCATTGACATATGGAATTATTTTACTATATTTATAATATTAGGAATACATATATTGAAACTCACCTTATTTTTTCGAGTAAAAAGTGAATATCTCTAAAGATTTCGACCATTTTCTAAAAATTGTTCTAAAATATTCCTATTATTTGCGAAATTTAATATAAGATGACTCCTTTAAACTATATAGCAAAATCAAATAAACAATTGCTACAAAAATGTCTAAACCTAAAGAAGATAAAGTTTTCCTATTTATTGAGGGAAAAAGTGCTTCTCTTTGCCCATTAAATATGGAACACATTAATCTATATACTAAATGGATGAATGATCCTCAAATACGTAAATATGAAAGGAATAAATTTCCACAAACTGTTGAAGATGTTAAGAAATCATTTGAACCTAAAAATCAAGATGTAAAAGAAGAATTATTTTTTGAAATAATGCATAATAATGATAAGAAACCTATAGGATACATAGGATTCCCTCATATCCACTGGTTTACTCGTAATGCAAATATATTTTATCTTGTAGGAGATACTAACTATTGGGGACAAAATATTGCAACAGAAGCAGTAAAATTAACAGTTAATTATGGCTTTAGTGAACTTAATCTACATAAAATAACTGCTCGAATATTTTCTCCAAATTTAGCTTCTAGAAAAGTAGTTGAGAAAATCGGATTCAAACATGAGATAACTCTTAAAAAAGAAGTATATTTTGATGGTGAATACGTAGATATTCTAGAGTATTCTATTTTTAAAGAAGATTGGATGGGTTCTATATAACTATCACTAATCCTATTTATTATTACTCAAGAGGATAGTAAAATGACAGAAAAAGAAAATTCTACTGATAATAATGTCATAGAATTCTTTCCTTTTATAAGAGGTAAGATAATTGATCTATGTCCACAAAATTCCAAATATGTGAAATTATATGTAAAATGGAAGAATGATCCTAAAGTTCGTAAATATGCTCGAAATGTTGTACCAAGGAATCTGGAGGAACAAAAAAAAAGTTTTGAGACGATAAGAGAAAGGTTTAGAGAACATATATCCTTAGATATTTGGCATAAGAAAGAAAATAAACCAATAGGTCAATGTGGATTAGGACGGATTAATTGGGTCAGTAGATGGGCAAATATATTTCTTTTTATAGGGGAACCTGAGTATTGGAATAAAAATATAGCTACAGAAGCTACTGAATTACTTGTTGAATATGCCTTCAATGAATTAAATCTTAATAAACTACATGGTGGAGTGGTTGTTGAAAATATTGGGTCATGGAGTGTTGCTGAAAAGGTTGGATTTAAATTTGAAGGAATAAGAAAACATTCAATGTATATTGATGGAAAATGTTTAGATAGCAAAACATATTGCTTATTTAAAGAAGATTGGGTAAAAACAAGAAAATTGAACAATAGCTAAATCAAATTTTATTGAGGTTTAATTAATCAGATGGAAGAGAAAATAGTTCCTGTGTTTATTACGGGAAAAGAAATATATTTTACCACCCAAAATTCAGATCATATTAATTTGTATGCAAAATGGATGAATAATCCAAAAGTTCGAGTATTTGCTAGATGGGAAACACCTATAAGAGTCGAAGATATAAAGAAATGGTTAGAACCTCGGAACGAAAGATTTCCTAATTTTATCGTCTTTGAAATTTGGCATAAGAAAGATAAAAAACCTATAGGTCAGTGTGGGTTAGGATGGATTAATTGGGTTAGTGGATGGGCAAATGTATTTCTTTTTATAGGGGAACCTGAGTATTGGAATAAAAATATAGCTACAGAAGCTACTGAATTACTTGTTGAATACGCCTTCAATGAATTAAATCTTAATAAACTACGTGCTGGAGCAGCTGTTGAAAACATTGGGTCATGGAGTGTTGCTGAAAAAGTTGGTTTTAAATTTGAAGGAATATCGAAAGATAATATGTATGTTAATGGTAGATATCATGATTGCAAAACTTACCGTATCTTAAAGGAAGATTGGATGAATAAAAAGAATAAGAATGATTAGGATTTTTATGGAGACAATTGCTTCTGACCACACCTTTAAGAGTTATCTATTTTTCTGGGGAGGTCAATTAATTTCAATATTAGGATCTTCTATTATTCAGTTTGTAATTATATTTTGGATTGCAGATATAACAAGAAGTTCAATTATTGTGTCAATTGTTTACTTTTTAGGTTCACTTCCAATGGTACTAATCCCACCAATAATTGGGGTGTATATTGATAGGTGGAATAGGAAAATTGTTATAGCAATAGCAGATTCTCTTCAAGCCTTCACAACTTTTTTGATAATTTTGTTTTTTATTAGTGGAATTGCCAATATTTGGCTAGTGATTTCAATGAATTTTCTACGAGGAATATTTCAAGCGATTCACTATCCTACTGTTAATTCTATAATTCCTATAATGATCCCAAGAAAATATTTAAGTAGAATGAATGCTGTTAATTACTTATTCACAGGTATTATAAATGTTATTGGGCCCATAATAGGAGCAATACTTTTAGCATTCTTTTTAATTGATCAAATACTTTGGGTTGATATTTTCACTTTTTTTATTGCTATTGTTCCATTAATATTCATTACAATTCCCTCTATTTCATCAAGTTCAGAACCAAATGAAAAAGTTTCATATATTAAAGAGTTTAAGTCTGGAATACGTGTTTTAAAATCTGTTAAAAGCTTTTTGATATTGATAATATTTATTTCTGTAATTAATCTGTTAAATATGCCCTTTACAACCCAGATATCTTTATTTGTTTTAGAAGATCATTCTGGAAATGAACTAGATCTTGCTTTAGTGAGTGCATTATTGCAAGCTGGTATAGTTATAGGCGCAATAATAGCTTTTACTAAAAAACATTGGAAACATAAAGAATTAATCATATTATGGTCAGTCTTTATTGGAATTAGTGGATATTCAATTACATCTTTAGCTCCAACAGGAAATTTCCTATTAATGGGTGTTGGGGCATTAATTCATGCATCAATGATCCCTATAGCGAATACAATGTTTCTTACAATATTACAAACAAAAATTCCTCCGGAATCTCAAGGTAAAGTATTTTCTATTGTTATTAGTATTGCAGCAGCTATTACTCCTCTTGGAATGATAATTTCTGGGCCATTAGCAGAATTATTTGGAATTAGGTTACTCTTCATAATTGTCTTATTTTTACAATTTGTAAGTATTGTCGTAACTTGGTTTTTTACAAATCTTAAAAATATTATACACAGTGAATCTGAAGAGGATTCTATCAAAAAAGAAGAAGAAGTAAGCTTAAGACCTGAACAAATTGAATTTTAATCTTTTCTTAGCTATTTAGATAATTCGCCAATAAATTTTAATTATTATCTTAATTCAATAAAAATATTCTAAAAGAATTTTAATGTAAAATCATACTTCTTACAATGACAAAAGGAATAATTATATCAGGTGGCTGGGGAACTCGCTTACGACCTTTAACTTGTACGATCCCTAAAGCACTGATACCTGTAGTGAATAAACCTGTTATAGAAAGACAGATATTATTATTAAAATCAGCTGGAATTAAAGATATTGTATTAGCTGTAAGTGTGATGGATGATGTATTAAAAGAATACTTTGGAGATGGGAGTAAAATTGGAGTAAAGATTTATTATACTGATGAAAAAAACCCATTAGGGACAGCTGGAGCGATAAAATTAGCTGAAAGTTACTTAAAAGACGATAATTTTTTCATGTTGAATGGGGATGTCATTTTAAATTTTGATTTTAAAGAAATGCTTCAAGCTCATGAAAGTTTTAAAGGATTAGGATTAATAGCTAGTAAAGTTGTTCCTGATCCATCAAGATATGGTGTTTTAATTACTGAAGAACAATCAAATAAAATAATAGAATTTCTTGAAAAGACCAAATATTCACCTCCAGATGGAAATTATGTCCCAATGCCCATCAATGCTGGTGTTTATATTTTAGAGCCTGAAATTTTCAAATACATTGAACCTAATAAGAAAATGTCAATAGAGCATGATGTTTTTCCTATTTTAGTAAGTGAAGAGAAATTATATCATTATCCAATTCCAGGTATTTGGAAGGATATAGGAAAACCAGAAGAATTATTAGAAGGTAATATTCAACTAATGAATGATTTGTTAGCTAGTTCAGATGAAAAAAAGGAGAATTTAATTGATGAAAGTCTTGATATTGATGGCAAAGCTCTAATATATCCTCCTGTTACTATTGGAGAAAATGTAGTTGTTGGAAAAAATTGCCGGATTGGACCAAACGTAGTTATAGGAGATAATGTTTATATTGGAGCAAATTCTGAAATCAAAGAATCTTTAATTTACAATAAAGCATATATTTCCAACAATGTTAAAATTGATAAGGCAATCATATCTGATAATTGTGTATTACACGATGGAGTTAAATTAAAAGGAAATTTTCAGAATTTAGTAATTTTATCTTCTTATGTTGAGGTTTTGGAGAATTTAAGTATAATAGCACCGTCTAATACCTCGCTTTCGGTATGTCATCATGAAGTACTAAGATCAGATCTCACCTGATATATGAGATTATTCACTACAGTAGTTTTCATTGTTTTCTAAGGCTGAAAATCAAATTTAGATTTATCAAGTAAAAGCTAGTAAGATGTAACTTAACAATAAAATATAATTACAATTTCATTTGATATAATTATATGGAAAATTTAAGAGAGAATGGAAAGATAATTTTTAATGCTCTATTTGAAAGGCAAAAAACCGTTAAACTAGATGAGATTGAATATCCAATTAACAAATTTTCAAGTGGAGTCCGATATATTGATCTTTTTGGATATCGATATATAGAACAAAATCGAAATAAAAAATCAGAATGGGGAAAAAAAGCAAGACAAGGGCATAAAATCATGTGGATTATTAAAGGAAGACGATACATTGCCAGAATAATGGATGGAGAGTATACAGACTTAAAAACATAATCTTTTATTCTGAGTTTAAAAATTTAGTTATATAAAAATTGGACTCCTTATTATTCTTATAGTCTTATCATCATATTAGTATTAATGCAATAAAGAGAATTTTTAATGAAATTTTTCTCTTTTCCATTTCCATATTGAGTATATTTTCAAAATATACTCAATTAATTCTCTAATTTTTCCATTAAATTATCCATTATCAGTTCTAAATAAGATTTTCTTATAGATTCTTCTTTTTTAATACCAAAAAGATTTAAGAACTCGAATAAAACATCTCTAGAGCTTTCATAATTATCAGATGCTTCCAATAAACATTCTACTTCAATAAAATATTGTTTTAAAGTTGATATATAATCTATTAAAGCTTCTATACGATATGTTTTAAACTTAAATTCATATAATTCTCTTTCTTTTTTAATAGTAAGAATTTCTTGGAAACCTAATATTTTTAATAATTTCTTTGTTTTTTCAATATCTTCGACTTTAATTTCAATTTCTTCACGTGTTTTTGTTGAGTTATCTAATTTTTTTCCTTTATAGGTAAGATAATAACTAGTTTTTTTTTCAATTGAATCATCAGTTTTATTAAATGAAATAGATTTTCTTAATCTTAAAGCCTCATCGGACTCTTTAAAATCTCTTAATCCCTCTGGCATGTTAAAGTAAATATCTTCATGCTCTAATGATAATTTGTATATACCTCCTTTTTGCCTAAAATTATTTCTTATGGCCTCTGGATCTAATATTCTAACCTTAATTTCTACTTCAATCATAAGACATATTCTTTCTCTGATAACAAATATAATACATAATTTTATATTACTATTAATAAATGTGAATCGAGTTGATATATTAATTACTGAATTGCAAAAGGATGCAAGAAGACTTGCTGAAGAATATGATTATCTCCCTTATATGGTACAACGATATATTCAATTTCTAGGATTAGATGAGACAATAAAATTATTAAGAGCAAATGAAAAACCTTTAATACCATCAATTAGAGTAAATACTCTTAAAATATCTGCTTTAGAATTAAAGGCAAGATTGGAAGGTAAAGGATTTGAACTAGAAAAGATTGAATGGATTCCATATGGATTTAATGTACTTAAGGAATCTTATAACTTAGGTTCTTTACATGAATATCTATATGGTTATTATTACATACAAAATGTTGCTTCCATGCTTGCAGCCGTCATACTCGATCCTAAGCCAAATGAGACTTTAATTGATATGTGTGCTGCTCCTGGGAGTAAATCAACTCATTTAGCTCAACTAATGAGAAATAAGGGCACATTAATTTTAATTGATAAATATAAGAATCGAATTCCTGCCTTACTTGTTAACATACGTAGAATGGGTGTTATTAATTCAGTTGTACTTCATATGGATTCCATTAATTTATCAGAACTAAAAATAAAAGCCGATAAAATTTTATTAGATGCTCCCTGTACAGGTGAAGGGTTAATAAGGCAAGATCCAAAAAGAAAAAAAAATAAAACAATGAAAGATATTGAAAAAATGGCTTCAATTCAAAAAATATTACTAAAAACAGGATTAAACTCATTGAAATTGGGAGGATTATTATTATATTGCACATGTTCAATTGCTCCAGAAGAGAACGAGGTGGTAATTGATGGTGTTTTACAGAATACAAATAAATTTTCTATAATTAAAATTTCCAAGAATTATGGTGTAAAAGGTTTAACAAAAGTATTTGGGTCAAAATTAATAGAAGGATTGAAATTATCTCAACGTTTATATCCTCATATTCATGATACGATTGGTTTTTATTTTTGTCTTATAAAAAAAACAGAATAATTATCTTAAAGATAATAAATCTAAATTAAATTATATTATTGATTTTTTCTTAAATAAAATCCTTTATCGATTAAATTCTTAGCAATTAATTCATTTGACTGATCTTCTTGCCCATATTTATAATCAATTTTAGATTGTGCTAAAGCTAGGATTTCTTCATTTTTATTAAAGATCAATAAAATATCATTCTGTTCAAAGGAATCCGGGAATGAATATATCATCTTTTTTAATAAATTATTTCCATATAGAATAGATTTTTCTCCTTTATCATTTACTTGAGCTTTTTTAAAAACAGAAATTATATTATTAAAATATAAAAATTCTGCACTTTCTAAGCTTAGATAAAAATTTCCTTTTTTAATAAAACCAAAAAATAAACCAGCAGAGATAATTTTATTACTTTCTAGAATTTTTAATGAATTTATTTGAGTTTTTGAAAGTAAATAAATATTTGGGAAATTTGTTTTGTATTTTAAGTTTTCTATTGAAATATATAGACGATTCTTAAGATCATCTATGATCTTTAGTGATTTTGGAATGATTTTAGAAAATGAATTAATAATGATTTCTCTTTCAATTTTATTAATCTTCCGAAAATTTAATTTATTGCCCATAATCCAATAAAATAA
>JBHLQA010000152.1:0-7681 GCA_048885285.1 Candidatus Odinarchaeota archaeon | reverse complement strand
GTGCTCTTCCGATCTAATTTAGGAGGGGCCATTTTTGTTTTTCATAATGGTGGGGATAAAAATATAACAATAAGTGGTAATAATTGTACTGAAGGTGGAATCGTCTTAATCTCTCTCAACATTGAAGAAGATACATTTATAGTAGATGAAACAAACACAGTAAATGACGAAAAATTCTATTATTATCTTAATAAACCAAATTTAGATCCTTCTAATTTTACAGACGCAGGTCAAATTTATTTAATTAATTCAAGTAATTGCTTAATATCAGACTTAGATCTCTCTAATGTTTCATTAGGATTATTTCTTTATCAGAGTAATAATACGATTATTAAAAATATTACTTGTACCAATAATAATGTTTTTGGAATCGCAATGATCAAATCTAAAGACAATAATTTATCAAATTGTATTTTAAACAATAATCAATATGGTATGATTACATTGTTGGCTTCTACTAATAATTTTTCTTTAATTGATTATAACGATAATAATGTTGGTATATATATGCAGAACAGTACTAATAATATCATCTCTAATAATTCATTTAACTTTAATGAAATTACTAATCCATCATTAGATTTTTTTTCATTAGGTGGAGGATATGGCCTTCTTATTGATAATGATTGCGACCACAATAATATTAGTAATAATATAATAAAGGGTAATGATAAATATGGAATACATTTACAAAGAGACTCAGATAATAATACTATTCAAAACAATAGGATTATTGATAATATAGAATTTGGGATTTTTATATCAAGATATGAATATGAATATCCAGAAGACAATAAAGTTTATCATAATAACTTTCTCAATAATTATATAGATGCTGTAGACAATAGCATTAATAATGCTTGGGATGATGGAAATGCGGGTAATTTTTGGGATGATTATTTAGGAGAAGATACAAATCCAGAGGATGGAATTGGAGATTTTCCGTTTCTAATCAATGGAACTGCGGAAAATTTTGATACATATCCCCTAATATATTTAACATATGAGGATACCGACGGAGATGGATTAGATAATTATGAAGAATATATACCGGGGATAGATAATGATCGGACTAATGTTACCAATCCAGATTCTGATTATGATGGATTAAGTGATTATTGGGAATGGCTTAATTCAACCGAAGCATGGAATCCTGATTCTGATGGTGATAATATGCCCGATGGCTGGGAAGTTTTTAATTTATTGAATCCCACATATGAATTCGATAATTTAACAGATGCTGATACGGATTTACTCTTAAATGTATATGAATATACAAATGGAACCAATCCTCAAGATCCTGATACAGATGGAGATGCTTTATTAGATGGTGAAGAGATTCTGGGAACTTTAGGGTATATTACAAATGCCACTAATCCTGACACAGATAATGATGGACTTTGGGACAGTTATGAGTATGGTAATAATACCCTGCCCCTTGATCCTGACACCGATGGAGATACTTTATTAGATGGTGAAGAGATTCTGGGAATTTTAGGATATATTACAAATGCTACTAATCCTGATACGGATAATGATGGACTTTGGGACAATTATGAGTATGGTAATAAGACTATACCTATTAATCCAGACACCGATGGAGATTCTTTTAATGATTATCGAGAACTTGTATTATATCATACTGATCCTATAAACAGATGGTGGTATCCAATGCCTAATTTAGCAGTTGTAAATTTTAAGGCGACCACTGCAGAAATAGGTAAGCCATTTGTACTAAATTTTACAATAATAAATAATGGTATTTGGGAAGCGGAAGATGTTGAAATTATAGTTAGGATTGAATATTTGGGGATTACATTATATAATAATTCTGAGAACCCTATAGATTTAGGAGTGGATGAAACTTATCTTGTACTATTCACAAGCAGTCAAGTATCTACAGGAGGAGATTTAGTTATGGAACTCATATTAGATCCTAATAATTTAATCAATGAAACTTACAGTGACAAGAGTGGATCATTGGAGAATAATGGTGAGGAAGATAATTCATTTAGTACTATACTAGAAATAACCGGGGACTTACCTGGAGATGGAGGTGAAGGATTAGATCCATTCTTATTAATCTTGATTATTGTTGGAGTTGTAGCTGTAGCTGTTGTAAGTATCATTAGTATATTCTTAATTCTCAGACCAAAAATTAAGAAACAATCCATTCATAAAAAGCAATTAGAAATAGCTATAAAAGATATTGAGAATTTTGAATCCAATCTAAAAAATTTTATTAAAGTAAAATTACAAGGAAACTACCAATCTGAATGGTGGGGTATTGGAATTCCGGAATATATAAGAGAAACATTAGGCATTAAAATGCAAACTATAAAGTCAAGCAAGTCAAGCAAGCCAGGCAAGCCAAAAGCGCAAATAGATCCTATGGATGCCTTAGATTTAACCGATTATAGTTCAATAATTACATATAATGAAAATTGGGAACAGATTTTCTCAACAATTTTCCCAAATAAGAACATGGTTGAAACAAATTTAATGAACCTCAGTGTTTTCAAAAAAGGGATTAGTCAAAATATAATTACCTCTGAACAATTATCTGCTTATCCATTATTTATCAACAATATTAGAAGCTACTTTACTCAGGAATTTAATGTTTTTCTAAGCTATTCTACACTTGATACAAAACACTTTAATATTAGAGAAATCGCAAAACGGCTACAAACATATCCAAAAATCAATAAAGTTTTCTTTTGGGAGGAAGATAGTGGAGAAAATATTGTGACTTATATGGAAAGAACTTTAAAAATGACAAAAGTTTTTGTATTTTTCTGCACTCAACATTCAGTCAAATCAAGAGCAGTGGAAGATGAATGGCAAGCTGCCTTTCAGATGAGGAAGAAAGGATTACTGAAAATTGTTCCGGTATATGAAAATGAAGAATTAATACCTTACTTACTTATGCCATTGTTGAATGTAAAATTCACTATAGATGATTTTGATGGATTTATCCAAAAACTTTATGAAGAGATAATAAGATAAAACCTTTGAGATTATTCCTTTTGTTTTTTTATTTTAAAATTTCAATTGTGTATTTTTAACCATAAAGATAAATTTTTGAATCCCTATAGTTCAATATCAAAAAGAAATAAATCTTTTAAATTTATAATTCATTAGTTTTTGAAATTTTTTGTTTGTATGAATTAAAAAGATAAATTGAAGAGCAAAGACAGCTTATTACAAATAAAATTAACCCTAATAAAAATATAATCTTGGTATCCAATTGAATAGTCTTTGAAGATTGTCCTATAGTCATTTCAGCAAAGGATTGATTTGAAAAAAGGAACACACCCCCCAACATATTACTTATTAAGATTAAAAGTAGTAATAATCTATCTTTTGAAAGAAAATAAATCCAAATACAATTTGATATTAATAAGACTGTTAAAAATAATTTTGTTCGATATACTAATAATATAATGATTAATACAAACAATAAAATCAGGATTATCCCTATTACTAAAAAAGAATATACTAAAGATATTCCTGAAAAAATAAAAAAATACATCCATACTCCAAGAATAATCTCATAAGGTTTTAATTTTAAAAATCCCAAATATAAGTTCGAGGAAGTAGATGATGAACTTTCAGTTATAACATCAAATAATAAAGCAGAACGATTTCCTAATTCTGTTAAAGAATATCTTCCTTCTTTATTTTTCTCAATTACTAATGCTTTATTTAAAATATTCATATGGTAAGCAACATTACTAGATGCAGGTAATCCTAGTGCATTTAATACATCTGTATATAGCATCGCTCCTTTATTTTGATGTAAAAAAATAATAATCTTACGACGTATTTCATGATTAAGAGCCTTCAGAACATCTGTAATATTGCTTTGTTTGTTTTTCAATAAATTAATACCAAGTATCATTTATTCTTTATACATTATCTATATTTCTTAAAATAAAAATGAATTCTAAATCCTACTATAACTTGTAAAATTTTTTTATAAATTGTAAATTAATTTTTACAAGAGTTTATACAATATTGGAATAAAAAGGTTTAAATATTTGCTTAGTTTATTAATTAACAAATTAAAATGGCTATAAATAATTCTAAGATTGAAAATAGCCTTTCAATAATAAAAAAATCGAAAAAAAATAAGAATAATTGTAAAGAAAATTACAAATTTTGAGGCAACCCTGCATTGAAAAGATATAATCGATATATCATCCTCTCAATTTTTTTCCTATTACTTCTTACTGGTATTACTCTGATACCATTATGCATATCTCAATTCATTAGATTTGCTGATAAGCATTCAGAATTACACGATTTTTATACTGATCATTCGATATACGAATTTAATCCTGATGATAATTCTGGTTTTATTGAATTATCTACTCCAATTTCGTTACCTAATGCTGGACGATTCACAATAATAGTTTTTTGTTATGATACAACAAGAAAATCAAGTTCATATTATAATGTTGATCTAAATATTAATGCTAGTATCAATGGAATTTCTAATATTATTACTCTTAAAGATGAATCCTACATTATCAGTTCTTATTACTATAAAGGAGATTATGTGGTTAATCCATATATAGATAAATCTTGGGAAAGCATTGAATATGCAATAAATTCAAATTTAAGTTTAGGTTTTAGTTGGGAAAGTAATTTTAAAGATTGGGATCTATATGTGTTGTATACTAATGATTTGATTGAAGAACAGCGATATCAAATTAGATCATCTAAATCCGATGCCCTTCTAGCATTTGGATTAGAACTAGGCTTTTCCATTGCTTTTATTGTTGGTGGTGCTATAATATCTATTTTTTCTATTGTCTATATTCTTAAAAATCGAGGAGAACAAAGAACAGACAATTTAGAATTTTATAGTCAGGAATATTAAACCTCTTAAATTTAGATGTATAGATAAAATAATTCAAAAATCTTCCTTTTTTTCTATAATTTTCTAATAGAAGAGATTTAAAAGCAAAACTTTAATTATTCTATCGATATTAAAGAATAATATAGAAAGTTTAAGTGAAATATTATGGTAAATAAAGTTATCCCTTATTTAATTAATATGGGTGAAATCACTCCTGCACGTAGCCAAGCTGCTTTATTAAATGAAGTAGGTATGGCTATGATTGAGTGTATTGGGATATATGGTAAGAAACTTAATAAATTAGGGAAATTAGCAAAAATTTCGACAGCATTTTGGCCAGTCCGATTAATCCCTCTGAGTGATACTAGAGCATGTGTTTGCAGTTATCTTATGAATAAACAAGAAAAGCTTAGTGTTGGGAAATTTGCTCAAATGCCACCAAGACCTGAAAATGTTATAAAAGGAGCTGATCCCACCTCTTTTTTAAATTCGCTGCAATCTTATAACAATACATATCTAAGAAAAACGAAGAATTTCAAACGTGGAATTGTAATCCAAGAGGCATTATTTAATGCTAATGAGGTAGGTTATTTTCAAAACTTTTTCTTAAACCAATACGATTTAGGAGCTCATACAACACCATATTTTCTGCTAGAAGGAGGGCCTATTGCCAAAAGTGTAAACCAAACAAAAATTGTACCTGAAATCTTAGAATTTGTATCTCAAAAAGATGCTAGTTTACTTGAAACTTATGGAGATGCCATTATCAAGCTATGCGATAGATGGATTGAAAAAGGAGGTAAAGATGTTGATAAAATTAAAGATACAAAAGTAGACACAAGTGAAGAAGAGAAACAACTCACAATACTCAATAAAGAATTACAGCAAGAAATGGAACGTGAAATTGAGGGAACTCCAGAAGAACTCGTAAAAATTGGTAAGTACAAAATAAATGATAAGACAGGAGAATTACACAATGATATTAGTAGATTAAAACAGAGTGTTGATAATATGAAAAATGCAATTAATCAACGCGACTTATTCTTAGTAGAAGAGGCTTTAAAAGATATAAACTTAAAATATCAAGATCTCGGAAATTCCATCTCCAGATACCAAACTGAAATTAATCAGTTAAAGAGAAATGTACAAAAAGAAATTAGTGATCTTGAAAGATCAAAACAACAAAAAATAAAAGAATTAGAACGCAAAAAATCTGAGGTGGAAAAGCAAATTGAAGCAAAACATAGTGATCTTTCCAGTGATTTAAGTTCTGCTGAGGATGTGATTGCGAGAATAAAAAATGAGAAACAATACTGTCTGGATAATATCGCATCAATTGTAGATAATGAAATGACAAGTGTTCAGAATTTTTTAAATAATTATACTCTTGAATTAAAGACTAATAATATCATAGTAGGAATTCCTATATGTATATTCTATTTCGTTGATCCAAATACAAATCGAACCACAGAAAGAGCTCCTGTATTACCAGTGCTAATTGATAAAGGAAAAGTTGTAAGTACTAAAGTTAAAGCAAGCTTTAGACAGAGATTAAGGGATTTGATGAATAAAGACAATGCTATGATTGAACTGGTTGAAACTCAAGGAGATAAAAATAATTTAATGGACATGAAAAATCTAGACACTCGACTTGAAGATGCAATTAATGATTTGAGAATCCGAAAAGTACTGAACAAAAAACAAGCTGAAATGGCTAAAAACATGATAGGCAATCTTATATGGTAATGTGGTTCTCATTTTTATTAATTTTTTCTCTTTATTTTTTGATTGAGTAATTTTTCATTTCCGAACAAAATCTTTTAAATATTTGCTTAAATAATTATGTAAACTATAGTTGTTACTATTTATTCTTTAATTTTGGTCAAATTGACTTGAAGAATTTAAAATTCAAATATTCAATTTAACAAGGACGAATTTGATTGAGTTACCAAGAAACTATGTGAAGAACTTTCAGTTAAGAAAAGAAGGCTCAATGAATATAGTACCAGTATATGAAAAAGATGAACACATTCCGTATTTATCAAAACCAATCTTAAATGTCAAGTTTACAAAGGATAATTTTGATAAGTTTATCTATAAACTGTATGAAGAAATACTAAGATAATAACTTTACAATTATCAATCTATATAGGTCATTTTCTTTCCACAACATTCTGGAATGGGTTGATATCCACATTCTTTAGAGCAACAACACAATAAATATCCATCTTTTACCATCATTGATTTATCGCAGCATTTAGGCACTTCTTTTTTCGAACCACAAATATTACAAATTAATTCCGGGATTTTTTTATCACCATCGTTTATACATTCAATTTAATCAAGAAAAATAGAAAACAAAAAAGCTTCTTTAATATATTATAAATCTTTTCCAGATGAACGTTTAAAAAAATAAATTAAAACAAGAAATTAGCTTTGAAATTATCAAATAGAGGATTATATTAATTTTTACTATTATCTCTTATCCAAATATATTTAAAATCCAATATTAAAAAAAATAAAAAAGAGAAATTATGAAAATAATTCTTTCAATTAATATGATAATTTTAATTAACAATCTTAAGTTAATTTTAAATAATAGGATTTATCAATAATCCATCAACAATAGTCATCGAAGTTATGGCATTCCAGAAGATGGGTGCAGCTTCAGTGGCCGCATCTTCCGCAGCGCGGTTAATTTTTAAGACCACATCCTCCACCAGCTGGTCGAGGCCCAGGCCCTGCAAAACTGGATTATTCAAATTATCCACAATAATATCTGCATCAGGAGGCAGTAATATTTTTATGATCTCGTCA
>JBHLQA010000151.1:0-7686 GCA_048885285.1 Candidatus Odinarchaeota archaeon | reverse complement strand
TCAATTTTTTTTTTATATTAATAATACTATCAGTTTTTTCATAAAAAGCAACGATAATAATCTCCTCAGTAGGTTCGAATAATAATCGATATGGTCCTATTTCCATATCATTAATTTCAGAACCGAAAGTCTGTTGAGTAAAGTTAAAGGTAGCGGAAATAAAGCCACTTGTTAGGGTTTCACTCCATTTATTAGTTCCAAAAGTTCTACTGCAGAGATTTTCACCAGTTCTTTTTAAGATTAGGATTGAAAGAATCATTATGAAATAAAATATTAAATATTTTATTAAAGAATGATAGTTAAAGTATAAAAATTTTTACACTTTTAGAAGGAAACTACAATCGCAATTATCTATCGCTCTTAATTTAAGACTTTTAAATTCATTAATATTTAATGCTTTCTTTGCGAAAGTTTCGATTAATCCTTCAGTATAAGTACAATAAAATTTATCACTTATTTTGATTCCTGCTCGTTTGAATGGACAATCTTTAACTACAACAGATAATTCATTGCCATTGATTTTAATTTCTGATGTCCCCGTTCCTACTGCTGGATCAATTACATCTGAGGTTATTTTCTCAGCGAATAGTTCTGGAGTCCATTTATCAATACCATATTTGTTTCGTATTCTCTCTTCCACTGCTTCTCCTTGACGTTCTCCAATTAATCTAAAAATCGTTTGAATTGTCTCAGGTCCCATTACATTATTAAATTCATCCATCGCCATATTAAACATGGAAGAAATAAATTTTAGTTGTTTTAACCTTTGCTTCAATCTTTCACTCATTATACAGTCAATCCTCAACTTTAAAAATATTATTTATCTTATTACTTGTATCCTCCATTACTAAAGTCACTAATCCAATATTTGGTTCCTTTTGTGTAATTGCTACTAATATTACACGTCCAGCACTAATTAAGAACATATTACCTTTATCTAATTCTAAGTTCAAACTTTTAAAGCTTCCATTAAAAAGGGCTTCTGCTGACCTCTTAGAGGTACCTAAAAGAGCTGCTGACATTGCAGCAATCATCCTTTCATTAGATTCACCCGGTAGAGCAGAAGCAATAACCAATCCATTGGTTCGTATAACTGCTGAACCAATTATATCAGTTACTTTATCCTCAAGTTCTTGGAGTATCTTTGTAACTTCTTCAATTTTACTCATAACTTATACTACCCTTAACGATTAATAATAAATTGAATTTCAGAATTAACAGAAATTATTATTACTTATTTTATTGTTACTCTCAAAAAACTTCTTACTTTTATATTTTAGTAATTATTATAAATTGAGACCTAATAAAAACTAATTTTATATATATTCTTATTTTATATTCTTATTTAAGAAATCTTAAATATGAAATTAGAGTAATGTTAATTAAAAGTATAATTACAGAAAAGATGAATTAATTTATTGAAAAAAAAAAAAGAATTTTTAATCTATATTTGGGAATTATACTAATAATGATTTCTGGTTCGCTTATTATCTTATTTTCATTTGAAGTGCATAAACAAAAGGAAATAATGGCTGAACAGAAAAAAATTATTGATGAAAATAGACAATGGGTTGAAAAAGTTACTTTTTGGGAAGTTACTGGAGGATTAGGAAAGAATATTATCGAGGGTGAAAAACTATATTATGATGCTCTAGCAAAATATTCAACAGCACTTCAAGCACAAATCCTAGCAATATTTCTAATAATTATGTTAAGTATTATTATTGCTTTCATAGTAGGTTTTCTTTTTCTTAAATTATCCCAGATTTTATTAGTCAGAATTGATTAGAATTTAATCAGATATGATAAAATCTTTCTTTAATTATAGATTTGAATATAATTATGCCTAAAGTTATTGACAACATAAAAAATAAGCTTAAAAAATTACCAAGTCTATTCGCAAAACGATTGGTACATCTCTCTATTGAAGGAGACTATTTAGAAATAACATTTCCTTCACTAACGCAAAAGCGAAATGTTAAAGATCTTCTTGAAGATATAATTATTAAAATAGATAATGTTATTATTTATAATGTAAAAGAGTACTCAAACGATTTTGATGTGAAATTAAATGACATATTCTACCCTAATCAATATTTAACAGAAATTTACGATAACTCTTTAAAAATTGGAGATAAATTAACACTTATAGTACCCAATAGAATAAGTATTATTGATGGAAATCATAAAGTTGAAGTTGGAACTCATAGTGCTGGTACTAAAGCGAAATTTGAAACCATTATATCTCCCTTTCCTCAAAAACCTGTAAAAATAAGTTCTCAACCTCCTAAAAAAGAAATTATCCGCCAATGTCAAAACTGTGGTAAAATAACTACAGATCCAAATCAAATTATTTGTGAGGTTTGTGGTTCTGAAATCAAAAAAGAATAATTTAACTTAAATTTATTAATCAAATTATAGTTTTTTAATAAAACCATTCATACTTTTGATAGTTTGTTTATAATGGGTAATTTTTTATTGTTTGCTTTTTTATTTAAACAAAAGTTTATTTAAGTAAACCTGAATAATAATCTTACAATATATTAATCATAGATTTGAGAAGATTAGAGGAGTTCTAAAATACATGATTCTCTCATTCCCGAATATGGGTCGCAGTATTTATGCCTTCAAAACACTATTTGAACAACTTGATATTAAAGTAGTATTAGCCGATCCTACTAATCGGGAAGCTATTAAAATCGGAGTAAAATATAGCCCAGAATTTGTTTGTTTTCCATTTAAAGCTACTCTTGGAGATTTTGTAAGTGCTATTAAAAAGGGAGCTGACACACTCGTAATGGCAATAGATTGTGGTCCATGTCGTTTTGGGTTTTATCATGCTGTGCAAGAACGCCTTTTACATGATATGGGTTATAAAAATGTACGTGTAATCCCCTTGGATCAGGCAGATCTTCTCGAGTTTCGATGGCTCGAGACACTTCAAGAAGTTAGTGGTAAACATGGATTATTTGCTTATTCAAAATATGTGAAAGCAGTTATATTTTTCTTGAAAAAAGCAAAATTATTAAATGATATTCAAACTGCAGAAGGATTATTTCGTGCATATGAACGAAATCAAGGAGATACCACAATTATAATCAAAAATTTATTAGATAAACTTGATCAAACAAATAATCTCAAAGGATTAAGAAATTTTAAAAAAGTTATAAAAGAAGATTTTAATAATCTTGATATGGATAAAACTAGAAGTCCTTTACGAGTTGGTCTTTCTGGTGAAATTCATATTAGTTTAGAACCATATGTAAATCTTGATATTCGCCGTAAATTAGGTGAAATGGGGATTGAAATTCATCAATCTTTAAGTCTATACGACTGGGTGGTTCATAAATTTCACTTGAATTATCATAGAAAATGGTTAGAACATTTATCCCATCCTTATGTCCCTATGGATATTGGAGGAGAATGTGTGTGGGTACTAGGTGAATACATCGATAAAGCTAAAGCAAAGTTCGATGGGTTCGTACATTCGTATCCTTTCACCTGTATGCCTGAGGTAACGGCACGAACAATCATTACCAATAGACTTAAAAGAATATATGATCTTCCAATTATATATTTCTCATTTGATGAGCAATCTGGTATGGAAGGATTTCGTACACGCTTAGAAGCTTTTGTTGACCTTATAAATGATAGGCGTAAGCAAGAAATTAAAAATAATGCAGAATTTCAAGCTAATGGTAATAAAAAAATATATCCTCATTATGGAGATAATTTCTATAATGAGTGTATTCAATTATTACAGGCATAATATAGGTGAAAAAAATAGTACAGGTCTCTGATAAAGTAATTAAGGAAGATGGAAAGCTTGACGCTTTTCTTGGAATTGATATAGGAAGTGTCACCTGTAAATTCGTTTTAATGGATACAGATGGTAATGTTCTTACTAGTGTATTTTTACGTAATCGAGGATCTCCTATTGAATCTGCTAAGGCAGGTATGGAAGATTTACGATTGAAAATTGAGCAAAATGAAGAACTCCAAGAATATGCCATTCGTTGCTGTGGAACTACCGGATCAGCAAGATATTTAACAAAAGCGATTGTCGGAGGAGATCTAGCTAAAACAGAAATTATCGCTCATGCTGTAGCGACACAATCTTTATATCCAGATGTAAGTACAATTTTAGAGATTGGCGGACAAGATTCAAAAATTATTATTTTAAGGGATGGGATAATTGTTGATTTTGCAATGAATTCTGTATGCGCTGCGGGTACCGGATCATTTCTTGATCACCAAGCTTCAAGATTAGGAATACCAATTGAGCAATTTGGAGATTATGCCACAAGATCAAAAAATCCTGTAAGTATTGCTGGAAGATGTACTGTATTTGCTGAATCAGATATGATTCACAAGCAAAACGCGGGATACTCCAAAGAAGACATTATTGCAGGGTTATGTGACTCCTTAGTTAGAAATTATATGAATAATTTATCAAAAGGAAAGGAATTAAATGAACCAGTTGTTTTTCAAGGTGGAGTATCATATAATAAAGGGATAATTCAGGCTTTTGAAAGACATTTAGATTGTAAAGTAATTGTACCGAAATATAATGTTCTAATGGGAGCATTAGGAATGTCAATATTAGTCAGAGATTATTACTTAGATAATGCAACAGAGACATTATTCCGTGGACTTCACGTAGGAGATATAGAATTTAAAACTTCAACGTTTCATTGTGGAGATTGTCCAAATAATTGTGAAATTGTTCAAGTTAAAATGCCTCAAGATGAAAATAAAGTAATTGCTCGTTGGGGCAGTAGATGTGGAAAGTGGGAGGTATTTTAGGCAAATGACCGAATTTTTAAAACAACTTAAAGAATTGGGAGAAGAATTTTTTGAAACCCTTAAACACAAAACCAAGTTAAGTACGATTTTTGATCTCTACACAGAAAAAATAATACCCACTTTTATTTCAGAAAAAGATTTAAAAGAATATTATGAAAAAAGAATGGAAGAAGTTAACGATTTTATTGATAAATTATGATTTTAGGTAATTAAATATGAGTGTAAATACAAGTAAAGATATTAAAGAAGAAGGAGACAAATTAAATCCAAAATTGATAGCATTTGACGTCTTATATGCTGCAGTAAAAGGAGTAAGTGGTCTATTTTTTAAAACTTTTATGAATTTAAATATTGAAGGGAAAGAAAATATTCCAGTCAGAGGAAAGGCTATTTTAACGACAGTCGCATCAAACATTATTCGTGATATGTTGATAATAAGCCAAGTTTCAGGTCGAAAAATTCATTTCATGCTTGATCCAAAATTAATGAGACATCAAATAGCGGGTCCTGTTTTGAAAAGTCTTGGAATGATTCGAGGAACTGAAAGTAAAGATGATACTGAACCGATCGATAAAATATTTGAGATTTTAAATGAGAAAGGGGATCTGGTGGGAATGACACCTGAATCGCGACATGAACGTGAAGTACAGATAAAATCGATGGCAGCAATAATTAAATTCGCAATAGTAGGACAAGCACCTATTATTCCAATTGCCATATATACAGAAAAAACCAAGATTTTAAACATGTTTTCGGGAGATGGAATAAAAGTAAAAGTTGGAACCCCATTAAAAGTTGAAAAAAGATTAAATCGGGAAAAATATCGGGCTGAACGCTATGAACTTGCTGAAGATATAATAAATATTATTGATTCACTTAAGCAAATCCCTGAAAGTAATGAAACGATATAAAAAAAGAGAAAAAAGAAACTTTCTTTTTAAATAATTTTACTCATATTGTTTATTTTAAAGCTGGTTTCACTAAACCAAGATCAATCATAGTTCTTCCTGTTTCGTATAATGTATCCTCGATGGAATGAGTTTCAAGATCTAATTCTTTACGAGCCTTATCACAATGAGCAAGAGGTGATTGATAGACGCTTCCATACTTCTCAATGATTGGTTTAATTGCATCTGGAGCACCACCTACATCAATATTAGGAAAAAGTTTTTGTAAATGTGCTTGAAGTTGAAACACATCGAGTTCTCCTGATTCATCCATAGCACTTAACATATACCGCCATCCATTTTTACAGATATTACTTTCAATTATAAGAGCTTGTGATTCAGCAACATCACGTACATCGACGATATTCCATAGAGATTGCCAATTTTGTTGACATGGTTTACCTGCCAACATAAGACCAAGATACCATTGCCAGGAACCCACCCGTTCATGAACGGGGGAAAGAAGAGGACCAAGTACTGCAATGGGACATACAGAAATGACATCAAAACGACCATCTTCCTCAGCAAAACGATTCGATAGATGTTCGACCTCGACTTTTGCCATCGAATAGGACATATCACCATCAATATCGATTCTATCTACGCTCCAATTTGGATCATTCTCACGATTATCTGTAGCCCAGTCTTTTTCAGTATATACATAACCAGAATGTGTGGGGTGGTATATAGCAGAAAATGAGCTAGTGTATACAAACCTTTTTACTGTACCCACTTTCTGAACTGAATCAAGGACATTTCTAGTCCCGTTTAAAGCACCTTCGTATATCTGACGAGGATTATTATCACCATCATAACCCATTGGGGTTCCAACGTGTAATACAGCACAACAATTAGCGAATGGTTCGTCGTAACTACCTTTCTCGAGCAAATTAGCTGTATAAAGTTCCACATGACCCGTATAATCACCACTATTAAGTGTCAGTAAATGTTCAGTCTTATCGGGATTATTCGGATCTCTCAAACAGGCATGTATAGTATATCCATGTCTCATCAAAGCGATAACTACATGGGACCCCATATAGCCTGAAGCACCAGTTACAGCAACTGGACCATCTGAAGGTTCTACTGCAGGCAATTTAATCTCCTCTATTTAATTTTCTCATAATAATAATCTAGTACTTAAAGGAATTTATAAATTTTTAACGATGGGATCATCAAAAACCATTCACTTATTATACATTCTAATGGACAAAGATTTGGAATTTAAATGATTTTACCTTATATTCTCCTTCACTTATTCCTGAAAACTCAAATCCGTTGTTTTCATACCAATAAACAGATACATTATTAAATAATAGTTGGTCAACAATAAAACTACAATCAAAACAAATATAAAAAGAAAAAAGAGAAATATAAAATTATATCTTAATATCTCGTTCTTGTTGCTTGAATTCGAAGTTTAGCTTTAGTATTTTCTTTCTCGTCTTGTAAAATAACGTATTCTGTTTTCGAAGGTAATTTTATTTCAAATTCTTGTTCGGCGATAGTTTGATCTTTCTTCAAGTGGTCTCTTTCCCTAAGGATAACTTTAAGATTCTGTATGGCAGATTTACCTACTCGAACTGTTTTAAATTGACTCCAGAGAGACATATCTGCTTTTGATGTAAATTCTTGATTCCTCTGCAGTTTTATGGTTCCTTTATTCGGCCATCGAGCTTTGAAAGTTTTAGGGCCGTCCACCTTAAAGTAGAACTCTCCGCGCCATCCCATAATATCATAATCTTTTAAAGTTTTTAAGCTCATTAATTCTATACTGATTAAATAGCGTTCTTTTTCTTCTCCTACTTGGTCTTGGGTAAAGCTTTGATCTTTTGCATAGGTCTTTTTAGATTTAGCATAATAGCGCCTTGGCATGATTATATACCTCTAAAATTTTGATTAATTTTCAAATGTTTTTTTAAAACTAATATAG
>JBHLQA010000150.1:0-7694 GCA_048885285.1 Candidatus Odinarchaeota archaeon | reverse complement strand
AAAAGTTGGAGAAGAAGTAAAAAAATTCAATTGTTATATAGAATTTTAATTGAGATTTTTATAAAAACCAATATTTCATCATACTTACACAATCATTTAAAGGTATATTTAATTTAGGGGATACCTCATTCCAATGACCTCAATATTTTATTAATGTTATATTTGAATGAGCTATTGCTGAACCTTTCATTAATTTCAAAACTAAACTAATCTATTACTTCAATTGTTCCTTCTGTACCATTAACAATAAGTCTTTGTCCAGTTTTTATTTCATTAGTATTAATTTGATCTACACAAGGAATCTCACTGATAATACAACCTACAGCGATGATAGTATCAATTTGTTTATTAACGATTGCTGCTGGAGCTATATTATTCTTCTTCATCCTATACATAGTATAAGATCCTACTGTTGATCCTTTACCAGTAGGAAAAACTAAAACTTTTCCTGCTATTGATTGACCTTCAAGTTCATGTCCAACTTCGACTACTTTTCCTGTATCAGGATCAACACCTCCATAGAAAGAGATTCCATCTTTTGTGACTATCGCTTCTGCTTCAGCAGTACCTTTATAGATTTTTCTACCTTCTAACTTCATTTTATAGCCTCCTCCACACATTCCTCAATTGGACCAATTTTTACTTTAAATTGATTTTTTGCGCGTCCATAATAACATGCTTTTGCTGAGTCTACCATTATTCCTTTGAAACGCCCCTTAATTGGAGCTACGACGCAACACGTATCTGCTGCAAATTTCGCTCCTGCTTCTTCAATTATTTTTGAATATCCAGCTTCGTCAGCGATTCTTTTTGTAGGACGGGCAGTAGTAATCCAAAATTCTTTCTTTACTTTCTTTCCTTTTAATAGATTAGCAATCCTTTCAATTTCGTGAATTGAGGCATGTGGACATCCTATACTTACAAAATCTATCTCGAGATCATCATCAATAAGTTCAGATCGTGTTTTATTAAGGTCGTTTTGACTAATTTCAAATGAGATATCAACTGGTTTGGGATATTTATTATATTCTGGTGTAATTCCCTCCATATGGAATAAAGCAGTTCCCCCATATGTTGCAACAGAAGCACAAAAAGATTTGAGTTCCTCAACTGTCGCTTCAGGAATACCTTCTATATAAGGAATTTTCTTTCCTAATTCTACCAATTTATCCCCAATTATTTTTCCTAAAACACCAAATTCATCTGTTCCTTTAACTTTATCATTAACTTTAAATAAAACTTCCCCATGACGATTTTCATCTAAATGATAACCATATCTAGGAGTTTTTCCTGTAATAGCTGATGCTAAAGCGCTTGGACCTCCTTCACGGTTGGTTCGTGCACCAATTACTGAATTAGCATAACAAACAGCACTACTTTCAGCCCACGCAAGATGTTGACCATAGTGTGGAGTATTGCCAATTAAGTAAGGTGTACAAGAACAAGTAGTAATTATACCCATTTTAGCAAATGCATCAATAGCTCGATTTTGATTTTTAGCAAATTCTTTAGAAATACCTAAAGCCTGCCAATTCTCTCGATCCATTCCAGCAGGATTTAAAGTAGTTAGGACTCGAACCTTGCCATCTTCGGCCATTTCACTTAAAAATTCTAAACCTGCCTCATCTAGATTTGCATATGAAACTCCTGCTATTTGAACGCCATATACATCAACCATTGATTCAGCATCGAATATTTCTCCTAATGTAACTAATATTTCCATTGACTTTTTGGCAGCTTTTCCAAATTTACCATCTAATATGTCTTGTTCTTCTGAAGTTAATTTCATTTTTTCTTTCCTCCACTTAAAAGTATTTTTTAATATCGAACTTAGGAAATTCAGCAATTTCAAAGCTCTTTCCCTTAACTACAAGTGGTTTGGTTAAATCAAATCCAATTTTAGTTGTCATTTTTGTTCCGGGTTCAGCACTAGGATCTAAACTACTCCCAGGTTCCTTATCCTTAACAAGCATTCTTGTATCTCCTTGAAAACGAGTTGCCATTGCCCATTCAACAGATAATGGATTATATATATTAATATCTTTATCTACAATAAAAACATGTTTGCAACTTGTATGTCCCGCAAAGGTTCCTTCTATTGCTTTTCTTCCATCTTCTTCTGATTTTTTATCAATTTGTACTATTGCATGTAACCAAGAAGATCCACCAGGACTAATATTTACGTCCAAACATTTAACTCCTAGTTCGTTCACTTTATTAAAAATAGTGGGTTCTCTAGGCATACCCATTAAAATTTTATGTTCAAGAGCACCTGGGAGGAGAGCCTGCCAAATTGCGTCCTTTCTATGAGTTATTCTTTTTACTTCAAAAGTGGGTTCTTCTCGTATTGTATCATATGTTTCAGTTAGATCAACAAAAGGTCCCTCTGAATGTTTATCTTCTAAATATATACGACCTTCTAAAACAAATTCTGCATCAGCAGGTATTAAAAGATCGACTGAATTAGCCTTTACTACTTTAATTGGTTCTAATGCATTAGCAATACGTAATTCATTAAGACCAATGTCTACTGATGTTGCTCCAGCAATTAAGATATTAGGCGTATTTCCTATACAAAAGGCTACGTCTAATTCTCCATTTTTTTCTAAAAATTTATCAAAATGACGTCCCTTTACTACACGAACGGAGAATTTATTTTTTGAAAATTGCATTGCTCTGTGAAAATCTAAATTTTGACCATAGTCTGGATCTCTTGTGACTACTACCGCAGAGCTAATATAGTTTCCTCCATCTCTTTCGCAATGATATAATATAGGAATTTTATCTAAATCTATGTTTGACTCGATAATCTCTTGACAAGGTGCCTTAGAGATTACTTCTGGTTCAGAGTGATTTTTAATGGCTTTTGAAAGCAACGGTATAATTTCTGTAGGGGTAATATCAAAATAAGAAGCAATTGCATCTTTCGTACAAAAAACATTTCCAACAACTCGAAAATCTGATTCTTTCACTTTATTAAATAATACTGGGGTTGGTTCAATCTCTTTCAAAATTCCAGAAATCTCTAATTTTTTAGAAACTACCATATCTACCTTTCGGAGTTTTCCTTCCTTTTCAATCTGATTTATATATTCTCTAAATGCCATAATTTTCATCTCATATTAATTTTTATCTTGATAACATAAATTTCAATTGTTGTTTTTCTTAGAGGAGTTACAGAACCACTTATTATAAAACTAAAGGTTTTTATCGTCGCTTATTTTTTAAAATTTCTTTTGCATAATCAATTCTAATTTTTTTATTTTTTATCATCTTTTTTGCAACATCTTCAATCAACTCATCAGGAGCACCCGCTGCTTTTGCTATATTATAGGCATGAAGTTTCATATGTCCTTCTTGGATGCCTTCTGACGCTAATGCTCTTAATGCGGCAACATTCTGGGCTAATCCAAGAGCCGCAGCAACCTGAGAGAGTTCATTAGCACTTCTAACATTTAAAATTTTTAAAGCCAATTGTGCCATAGGGTGAATTTTTGTCATCCCTCCAATGATACCAAGAGCAAGTGGAATTTCTATCTCCCCAACTAAATTACCTTCTGAATCAACTTCAAACGTAGTCAATGGTGAATATTTTCCCTTCAATGATGCATATGCATGAGCTCCCGCTTCAATAGCACGTGTATCATTTCCAGTGGCTAATGTTAGTGCTATAACACCGTTCATAATACCTTTATTATGAGTTGTTGCTCTAAAAGGATCTGCTACCGCAAACTCATATGCATTCATTATGCCTTCAACAACTTCTTCTCCACCTAATAAATCTCTATCAAATGTCGCCTTACTTTTTGCAATTCTGTGTGAAGCTAAGTTTGATACTATCCGAAGATAAATTTTTCCATTAGTAAGTTCTTCTATAAAGGGAGTTATCGCCTCAGCCATTGTATTTACAACATTAGCACCCATAGCATCTAACACATCGACTAATAGATGCAAAATCAACATTTTTCCCTTTCTAGTATCCAATTCTCTAATTTCAAGGTCAATCGCACCACCTCCTAATTCATTCAGAAATGGATCCTGTTCATTGGCAATTTTTAAAATTTGTTCTTTATTATCAATAATTTTTTTTTTTGCGATATTAATTTCATGCAAATTAGTTATTTGAATTTGTGAAATCATTATCGATTTCACTTCTTTTGATTTAAATCCTCCATGTTTTCTAGTAAATTTTGCTGCATTTGAAGCAGCCGCTACAACTGAAGGTTCTTCAATAACCATGGGTATAATATAATCTTTATTATTAATTTGAAAGTTGAAAGCTAAACCAAATGGTAATTGGTAACTCCCAACTACATTTTCAATAAAATTAGTAATTTGACTGGGAGTAAAATATCCTAAATTTTGTAAAATGTTAATTTCATCTTGAGTAAGATTTACTAATTTAGATATAGTTTGTTGACGTTCTTTAAATGATAATTTATAAAATCCAGAAATATCTGAACGAAATTCTTCCATAATTTAAACTACTCTTTTAAAAACGATTAAACTTTTCTATATCTGATTTTAATTTTTTTGCTTCAAATGATTTTGGACTAACTATCATAGGAGATCCACCTATTTTTCCCTCTATAACATCATATTTTGGAATAAAGGTTTTTAATTCATTAATGATTTCTTTTTTTTCATTTTCAAAAGTTAATAAAACTAAAGATGGGCCTGTGTCAATTGAATAATAGACGTTATAACCATCATTTATTCGTAA
Source organism: Candidatus Odinarchaeota archaeon (assembly GCA_048885285.1). Classification (GTDB taxonomy): domain Archaea; phylum Asgardarchaeota; class Lokiarchaeia; order Sigyniarchaeales; family SOKP01; genus Loki-b32. The sequence goes on along the minus strand of JBHLQA010000150.1, from coordinate 2,971 downwards.
TTTATGGATCTTCTGCATGATTTTTAATGTATCAGGCTCCCAAGCAATGATATTGTGTTTATTTTGTGCTGTCATTGTAACTGAATGTAAACACATAGTATCATATTCTGCTAATTCTCCTATTTTATTTAAATCGTGTTTATTTAACGCTTCAAAAAATTCAAATACTAATCGTTTTCTTTGTTCTAACCATGCTGGAAAAAAGGGAGATTTTGGGGCGATTTTATGAACTTGATTCGTCCTTAAATCAGATTGTATAGGGATTGTAATAAGGGAAATATTATTAATAAAATCACGATGTTCTTTTCTATCTAATCTAATTGCGAAACTATCTAATGAATTAATGTCAGGATAACTCAACCATAAAGCAAATCCTCCCGAAGCACTACGACAACCAGAACCTGATAAATATCGAGAATAAATACTTAATAATCGTTTGTTTTCTAAAAAAAGGGGATCATTATTGTATATAATAGATATAGCTGCTAAAGCTAAAGCAGATGAACCTGAGGCTGAAGTTCCAAGTCCTTTACCCATGGGACCTTCTTCACTGGTATTAAGAAAGTTTCGAGATATTAGAATTGCTTTAGTTTTTATTTTAGAATATCTACGAATGGCACTTAAAGAGAATTTAATTCTTTCAAAAACTTCCCCAAAAGTTGGTTTTCCATTTACAAAAGCTAAATCCTCTTTTAAGTTTTCATCAAATTTTAAATATGTAATTGTATATGAACAATCATTATTTAAAGAAATACTTGGAAAATAAGAAATTCGGTGTTCTTCATTTACGATTCCATGATATTTTAATATACCTTGAATTGGATATGCTAAAGTATAGGTTTCACCTTGATTTTTCTTGGCAGATAAATCAGAAGGAAGATTTTGTATAGTATAATCCTTATCTAACAAATATTGTAAAATTTCATTGTAATCTTCTTTTAATTTGCTCTTTAGAGTATATGATATTTGTTTTTCCATCATGATTTATAATTGTTTGAATTATTTTATACATTTTTATAAAAATTAAAAAGTTTATCCACATCCTGTTTTACTTTCTTAATAGTTATTTTGAGTATAGAAGTTAATATGCGATTTTTATAAAATAGTCTCTAAGAGAATTTTAAGTTTTTAAATGAAAATCTACTTTCACGATAAAAAATCAATAAACGTGGTGATTTGGGAGATTAATATAGAAAGGTGTCCAAGTTAAAAGACCTCTAGCATTGAGATTTTCCTCATATTCCGTTTCAACTCTCCTAACTTCATATTCTAAAGAATTCCCCTTATTTACATTGCCTGCTACTCTTACTAATCCTTTATTTAGATACCTTAAATCTGTTATATTATTATGAGCAATAGGATCAGATGTTAATTTAGCAAAAAGCGGAAAAAATCTTTCGTTATAGCCTGTGTGTCCTTTAGGGCAATGATCTAAACCTTTTATGTTAGGTATAATGCATCCTTCATCACAAAAATGGAGTGTAAATCCTCTATCATTGTTTTGTTCATGTTCTTTAATACGCCCTAATAAAACAATAGGTTTCACATCTCCGTTTTTTATCAACTCATATTCTAATATAGATTTCTTTTTCTTTAAATGAATAAAATCATTTATAAAAGGTCCTTTTTGTACTATTTGATTAAAGTTTTCTTGAACTTTTAAAAGTCCAGAAATACAAGTCGCACCTGAACCATAAGAGCCAAAATATACTGTATCGCCCCTACGAGCATAATTCTCAAGAATAAAAATAACTTGTGCCCAAATACTGGCATTATACATATTCCCAAAATGCATTGGTACTCTTAATTGAGGAAGAACTCTTGCTTTAATATTGGTATTTATCCAACTTGAAAGTTGCTCTAAGGTTGATGAAGAATAACCTTTTTCATTTAATTTTAAATAGATATATTCTGGCAATACAGTAACATCATGCAAGAATGAATCTAATTTTTTGAGAATTGATGTTTTTATCTTATCTTTTTCGAATTTTGGTAGATCACTTATATGCTTTATCCATCGTTTTAATATGATTTGTTGCATTATTTTTAACGGTAATTTTGTATAAGGCGCGTGAAATGTATAGAAATCTGCGTGAAAATCACCAGCATTATCAAGTAAGTCATCATAGGCTTTTAATTGAAAATCAAGATAAGTATCTTGAGAATACTTACCAAATGCTCTTGCGTTTTTATCATTTGGAGGTCTAAAGAAATCGTTAACATTACCAGATACTTTCCCAAATCGTCGAGAAAATGTGGCAACACGAGGTTTCTTTGAAATAACAATCCCTACTGCTCCTGAACCCTGAGTAGGTTCTCCAGGAGATCCTAAATGATAAGAAGAAATATCTGCACTTATAACAAGTGCTTTTTTAATAATTTCCTTTTCAATCATCGCAATAGCATTAAGAATCGCTAAAGTTCCTCCAGCACATGCATTGTAGACGTCTTGGGTCAACGCATTTGGTGAGATTTCTAACATCTGTGCAAAGATGTTTGAAATTGATTTTGCAGCATACACCTCTGTTTCTGTACCTACAAATAATGCATCTATACTCTTAGGTGCAATACGTCCTCTTAATAGTGCGTTATACCCTGCCTTTAATCCTAAAGAAATAATATCCTCGTCAACTTCAACAACTCGCATTTCTTTAGATAAAAGTCCCTGAGAATATTTTGCAGGATCTACACTTCTTTTCAAAGCAAGGTCTTTTAAAGCTACAAAATGCCTAGGCGCATAAAATCCAATTGAATCAATTCCGATGTCAGAAAATAAATAATCGTCTGAAAGCATAATTAGTTATTCCTAAAATAAAATCGTTCTATGATAACTATTGAAAAAATAAATGTTTATTTGTTTAATTATTTATTTAATTAAACCAAATTATTGTAAAAACCTATTTAAGCTTATTGATATGAATCATATTTTCGAATTATAAGAATATGAAAAGTAATAAAAAAGAGCAATATT
>JBHLQA010000149.1:0-7665 GCA_048885285.1 Candidatus Odinarchaeota archaeon | reverse complement strand
ACCATATTCCCAAATTCACCGTTTAAAACAAGTTTCATTGCAGCTAGCCCAAATCTTAATCCTAATATTCTATCAAATGAATTTGGAGTTCCTGCTCGCATAGTATGACCAAGTACTACACTTCTACATTCAAAATCTATACCATTTTTTTGAAATTCTTCTTTTAAATCATCTCTTAAGTTAAGTTCATCAACAATTATTCTAGACATACCTAATTTAGCTAATAACGGATTTCCAAATGTATCCTTTGGTAATTTATCAATTGTTTCTTTTGAAATAGTTTTAAAATCTCTATTTAATGATTCTAACTTTGGATATGCGCCTTCTGATGTAGCAATAATATGATATTTATACCCCGCATCAACTCGATTTTTCAAAACATCTATTATATCTTTTTCTAAATCAAATGGAGTTTCGGGAATTAAAATTATATCTGCTCCCGCAGAAATTCCGCTATACATTGTTAAAAATCCGGCATCCCTTCCCATAACTTCCACAACAAATACTCTCTGATGTGAATGAGCTGTAGTAGTAAGATTATCTAGAGTATTTGAGGCTAATTGCACGGCACTCCAGAATCCAAACGTATAATGTGTCCCTGCTATGTCATTATCAATGGTTTTAGGCACCCCAACTACTTTTGCATCACCAAACTTATAGAGAGTATCAGCTACTCCAAGTGTATCGTATTAGGTTTAAAATAGATATTATTTTAAAACTCCACCGATAGCAATTAGAGCATCAATTTCTAATTCATTGAATTTTTTGGTTAATTCTTTTGCTTTTGCCTCTCTTGAACTTACACCTTTAAAGGGATTTGTTCTACTTGTATATAAAATTGTTCCCCCAACAGTATGTAAATCATCATGTTCTGCAATATCAAGTGGAATTGTTAAGTTTTCCATAAAGCCTTTCCAGCCTTTTAAAATTCCCACACATTCAATTCCAGCATCATAAGCTTTAAGCATGATTCCATAGAGAACAGAATTTAAACCAGGGCAATCTATGGTTCATTAAGATACCTTAAATGAAACTCCACCGCCCGTTAAAATTCCTACTCGTTTTATTGTCATAAAAATCTTCTTATAAAATCTTTTTTTAATATAATATCTATAAGAAAGAAAGCAAATTATAAAAAAAATACCATGTTTAGAATAGAGATTAATCATAGTTTAAGGAATATCATAAAATAATTTAGTGAAACTCTTTTTCTCAAGATTTTTTTAATATATGCTTTTCCCTAAAAATTTATTTATTAAAGTTAAGTCTACTACCTTTTAATTTAATTAATTGATTTTTTCTAATATTGAAATATAATATTGTAGTCATCTAGTCTTGCTTATAGAATAAATTAGTTGTAAAGTATAGCCTTTATTTTATTCTTTACAATTATTTTCCAATGCTAGGATCTGGTCCAGTACCAAGTTCCCAACAAGTTAGATTATAAATTTTTCCATGATTTAATTCTATTGTTCCATTGTTCAACAAGCCACATTGGAATGTCATAAGGGTAATGTTATCTATTTTTTCAACCCAGTAATGATCTCGCACTGTATCTCTTATCCATAATACTTTCACTATATATTCTTCGAGCTTCCATATTTCTTTTATTTCAAATAAAAATTCTAGGTGTTTATCATTTTTTTCCCGTTCAAATGAATTATATTGCACTTCAAACTGAAATTCTATTGCTTCAATTAGGGTGTCTGAATTTTCTTTTTCTTCAACTTGAACTGCTAAAATTAAACTACCGTAGTTTCTTACAGAGTTTTTGTTTAACATTGCAGAAAATATAGGGATGCTAATGCTAATTCCTACAATTAGTATACAAATAATTAAAATTAGGGGTTTTTTTTTATTAGATTGCATTGGACTCATATTTTATGAATGCTTATACTTAAAAAATAAATTATACTTGTATATAAGTTTATGGCTCATTTATTTCACTCAATCTATAAAATGTAATGTATCTTTAGGAGTATTATTAAAAATTAAATATTATATTAATTAATTTAATTCATTTTCCACAATTTTCTCATAAGTATATTTTGATTTATCTTCAGGAATTATATAACTGCCTCCCCGGAAATCTGTTAATTTTAAAGTAAACTTAAATTTCCCCTCTATAGCTTGTTTTAGATTAAACAGAATTTCCTCTAATTCTCGTATTTCTGGACTATTTTCTTCAAGACTGTTTTGATAAATTGAAACTGCTTGTTCAAATCGAAATAATATACCTTGTATGTTAGTATAATAGAAATCAGCTCTGGGGCCAGGTTCTACTATTATATCTAGTTCAGGAATTTCTAATTTGCCTGTTGGTGAGCGATAAATCTTAGATTTTAAATCATTTTCTTCCAAAATTTTTAAAGTCATAATTCCCGGTTCCATATTTGTAGTTAAGGGGATTATATCATTTTTATGAAAATTACAGGAATTACATTCAAATTTTAATATCAGCATTTTATCCCCATCTGGTAAGTCATAAATTGCTTTATTAATGGTAATCATACCTTTTTTACAGGTTGGGCACTTGAAGGAAAAAATTTCTTCTGATCTTGTTGCTTTTTCTGACATCTCTTCTATATAAAACGTTTTCTTTGACTTAAAATTATAATAATTAGTTTATTTCTATTTTATTATTTCTCTAATAAATCTAAATACATTTTTATTCATTATTAATAAAATTATAAATCTATTCCGAAAATTTTTTATTTATCACTGTTTTTTAAGATATTAAATAAAAGTATAATAAATTTTTGAATAATATTATAAAGTCGAGGAAATAATGATGATTATAAGCAAAAATCATAGAATTATTATCCAACACTTATTAGTATTATTATCATTAATTCTTATTCTTGTATTAGTATAAGAATTTAACTAACAGACAACCCAAAAAAGTAATATCTCGGCGTTTTTGTTGGTTGTTCTGAGAAAATTGCATATAAAAATTAAAAAAGAAAAAAGTGGAAAAAAATGTCGAATGAAAAAATAGTAGAAATATCGATGCATTGTAGAGGAGGTCAGACATGTATTACTGCGAGTCAATTATTAGCTGAAATGGCATATGAGGAAGATTTCAAGGATACAATTGCAATTCCGATAATAGGAGCTGAACGAAGAGGTGCTCCAATTCAAGCGTTTACAAAAGTTTCTAAAAATAAATCAATTAAAACGTATGATAGTGTAAAAAATCCTGATTATATGCTTATTTTTGATACTTCATTATTAGAGATCCCCACGATTAGAAGTACAATAAAAGAAGGGGTTAATATCATAATTAATAGCGCTAATTCAATAGATAAGAGTGATCTTCCAAATAACATAAAGATATTTCTTGTAGATGCCACAGGTATATGTATTAAAAGGAATTTTATGCATGCAAGTGGACCAATTTTAAATATACCTATGTTAGGAGCTTTTGGAAAGATTACAGGGTATTATAACCTAGAAACTATGGAAAAAATTATTAAGAAGGAATTTGGAGAAAATCGATTAGAGAAAAATATGAGCGTTGCTAAAGACGCATATGAATCAGTTAAAGAGGTTTAATCATGTCAGAATCAAAAAAATGGGAGAAAATTAATAAATCAATAAAAGAGCGTCCTAAAGTTCAAGAATATAAAAATTGGAAAGAATTACCGCCAATTCCGATATCGTTTCCTATTGATGGAAATATTGGTACGACTGGTGATTGGAGAACTTTTAGACCTGTAATAAAAGAAGGCTGTAACAGATGTGGAATATGTTGGATGTATTGTCCAGAGGGGGTAATTAAAAGGAAAGAAGATGGATCATTTGAAATTGACTTATTATACTGTAAAGGATGTGGTATATGTGCTAAAGAGTGCCCAACAAATAATATTGATTTGATAAGAGAGAGTGATATAAAAGATGACTGAAGCTCAGAAAGACTTTGTTCAAGAAAGAAAAACAATCATTATAAAAGGAAATGTATCAGCAGCTTATGCTGCAAAATCAGCACGAGTACAAGTAATTAGTGCTTATCCAATTACCCCACAAACTACTGTAGTTGAAAAATTATCAGAATTTGTTGATAATGGAGAGATGCCAGGGACCGAATATATTAAAGTGGAATCAGAACATAGTGTCTTTGGTGCGGTAGTTGGTGCCAGTAAAGCCGGAACTAGAACTTTTACTGCAACATCTGGTCAAGGTATATTTTATGCAAATGAAATGATTCATTGGGCAGCTGGAGCAAGACTTCCTATTGTTGTTGCAATAGCATCTCGAGGACCTGCCCCTCCATGGAATATTTGGGCAGATTTTACTGATGTAATAAGTCAACGAGATACAGGTTGGATGAGCTGTTTTTGCTCAGAACATCAGGAGATTTATGATGAATTATTGATGTCATATAAGGTTTGTGAAGATCATGAGATTCTTTTACCTAAATTCGTAGCTTATGGAGGTTTTATTCTTTCACATACTTCTAAACCTGTTATTATTGAAGATCAAGATCTAGTAGATAAATTTTTACCACCACTACCAGGTGAGGAAGGTTGGCCACATATTTGGATTGATCCAAAAAGACCAATAATGTTTGGTAATCTTATCATGCCTTCTAGTTTTTATCTTGAATTTAGATTAAAGATTCATGATGCTTTTATGAGAGCTAAAGAAAAAATAAAAAAGGTTGCTGCTGATTTTGAGAAAACATTTGGTAGGAATTATGGTAATGGTTTAATTCAAGAATACAAAATGGATAATGCAGATGTAGCAGTAATTATATATGGAGATCTAGCATTACAAATGGAAGAAGCAGTAGATCAAGTGAGAGATGAAGGATATAATGTTGGCATGGTGAAGCTTCGGCACTTTAGACCCTTTCCTACAGAAGATATACTTGATATTGCTAAAAAGGTTAAACTTCTTGGAGTTATAGACAGAGCTACAGCCTTTGGTTCTCAAACAGGTGGACCTGTAAGTTGCGAAGTTAAAGGTGTTCTTCATGAAACCAAAGGAACAGCTACAGTATTGCCAATAATTAATGGATTAGGAGGAAGAGAAGTTTCTCTTGAGCAACAAAAAGAGCAATTAAAAAAATTAATTACATATAATGAAACTGGAGAACTTCCAAAAGATGTAATTCATGGAACTCTCTGGGATGGATTATTAGAGGTGGAATAAAATAATGACAAAATTAAAAGAAGCATTAGAATCTTGCCAAGAAGAATATTTTCTTCCGGGAAATTCATGTTGCGCAGGATGTGGCCTAGAAATCGCCCTTAGATGGGCAATGAAAGCATTGGGACCTAATACAGCCCTTGTTACTCCCGCTTCCTGCCTTAATGTTGTTGTAGGATTATGGCCTAAAACAGCACCAAATTTTCCATTTACAAATATGGCTTTTGCTGCGGGAGCAGCAGCAGCGACAGGTTTGTCTGCTGCATTTAAGGCTAAAGCATATAGATTTCCTGGCAGGGGTTGGGATAAGATGATTGCACTTACATTTGCTGGAGATGGTGGTACTTCAGATATTGGAATTCAAGGTTTAAGTGGAGCAGCAGAAAGAAATTCCGATCAAATTTATGTATGTTACGATAACGAGGCATATATGAATACAGGTATTCAACGATCTTCAAGTACACCACATGGAGCATGGACCACCACAACTACAAGGGGAAAAGAACGTTTCAAAAAAAATCTTCCAGCAATAATGGCGGCACATGATATACCTTATGTTGCTACTTGTTCGATTAGTGAACCACTTGATTTATATGATAAGTTCAAGAAGGCAAAATCAATTAAAGGATGTAGGTATATTCATATTCTTGCTCCATGTCCACCTGGATGGGGTATGGATAGTTCAGAATCAATAGAAGTAGCAAGATTAGCCGTGAAAACAGGTTCATGGATTTTATATGAAGTGGAAAATGGCATCATGACCTTATCAAAAGCAAGTAAATCATTGGTTGATCCTTCTAAAAGGGCTCCATTGATGGAGTACTTGTCAACACAAAAAAGATTTGCTAATATTTCAGAAAAAGAAATAATTGGTCTAGAAGAATACTTGGATCATACTTGGAAACGTTTAGAAGCGGATTTGAGTTGTCAAGAACAATATCCAAAATAATCTTTATATTTTTTCTTATATTATTTTTTCAATATTGTATTAAAATGCAGCCAGATTTCAAATGGGTTTTTTAGTAAAGTTAGCTGGAAAAAAATTAAAGGATATTGAAATTTACTTGCGAACTGCAGTAGATTTTATAGTTCAAGGAAAAATAATTAGCTTTCCTACCAACAGTGTATACGGACTCGGAGGAGACCCTCAAAATTTAGAAATAATAAATAGAATCTATGATATTAAATTTCGTGATAGATCTAAAGGATTATTATTATTAATTTCTGATCTTGAAGAAGCTATGAAAATTGCTGAATTCAATGATACTGCTAAAAAATTAGCGAAACATTATTGGCCAGGGCAATTAACTTTAATTTTAAAAAGAAAAGAACCAAACATTATACCTCCAGAAGTAACTGCATTTCAAGATACTATAGGATTGCGAGTTCCAGAAAATGAAATAATACTAAACATATTAAACCTTTTAAAGTCAGAAGGTTATTTTGGTGGAATTATTGGAACTTCAGCTAACTATTCGGGAGAACCCCCCTCTATTAGTGGAGAAGACGTTACTAAAAAAATATTGAATCCAATAGATTTAATAATTGATGGTGGCAAGTCAAAATCAAGAATTCCAACTACGATTGTAGATTGTGCAGGTAAGGATGTAGGTTTTTTACGAATAGGGGAGATCTCTGAGGAGGAAATCCTGGAATTTTTAAAAAAACCGAAGAAGTGATATATATAAAGAATTTTAATCTTTTAGTTTCAACTCCCCGATATAATGAAATAGAAGCAAGAGCAGAATTATGGTTTACTTTGTTAATGTGTGGTGATACATATCCCATTATTTCAAATATTCATTTTCCAGGTTTAATTACCGCATTAACTAACTTAAATAAAAAAAAGACAATATCAGAGATAAAGAAAATAACTACAAATAATCCTGATTTCTTTCAATTTATTTTAAAAATTGTTCCTATTGATTTTATTTGTGAAACTGATACTAAAACCATTAAATCATTAATAGAAGAGAACTATGAGGATTTTATTGATAAAGATGAGACTTTTAGAATTACTTTAAAGCGTCGACATCATAAAAAAATAGAAAGAATTAATTTCATTGATACAATTACTAAAGATATTAATAATAAAGTTAATCTTGAAAATCCAGATAAGATCATTAGAATTGAAATTTTGGGTAATATCTGTGGCATTTCTTTTTTGGAGAAAAGTGATATTATTAAATTAAAAAAAATATGAATAATGTAGGAGAGCCTTTTTAATTTTAAATTATACCTATGGAAAATTAAGAAATAATAAGATGAATTAATTTGAATTGCAAATGTGATAACTGTGGAAAGTTTTTATTTGACGGTCGTTGGTGGGATTTGAATAATTTGGAATATTGTCCCAAATGTGGAATGGAAATAACAGCTCAAAAAATGAAAGAAATTAAAAAAGCTCGAAATTTATATTGCTTCATAATTTTACTATTTATTATAGTAGTAATAATTTATACAGTTTTTACTCTTTCTGGATAATTTTTTTTATTATTTAGAGAATTTATCTAT
>JBHLQA010000148.1:0-7745 GCA_048885285.1 Candidatus Odinarchaeota archaeon | reverse complement strand
AATAGATGTAAAAATAATGGTGAAAAATGAATTATTTATAAAACGTGTATATGAAATTCTAAAGGAACTTAAGATACCTTTTATTGATGAAAGAATCTACGATAAAGTAAGTTTTAATATGGGAACAGCTTTAGTTAATGTCACTTTTAAATTTGAACAAGATGAGAATGTTATTCGAGGTTTTCTTAGTTTAGCAGAATATTTCCATTCTATCGTTATAAAGCGCAAGGATGAGTTCTTTATCCCGTATAATTCAGTCTTATTTCATCTAATAAGTATCTAAAAGAAGAATTTAAAATTAAAAATAGAACAAATAGAGTTGAAATAATAAAATGAGTGTTGAGATAATAAAAAAAAAAATTTTTTTCCTAACTTTTCTTGTATCATATAGATGTACCAATGAATGCAAGCATTGTGCATTACAAGCTTCTCCAAAACAAGAAAATATTTCAATAGAATTAGAAGATGTAAAAAGATACTTGAAAGATATTACTTCTAATTATGATATAGGGGAAGTAGGTTTTTTTGGAGGAGAACCCTTTCTCTATTTTGATTTATTGGTTAATCTCGTTAAGGAAGTGAAAAAATACGATATTCCAAAGATTGGATTACCCACAAATGGATTTTGGGGAAAAAATGGTGCAACTGCCAAGGATTATGCCTTAAAATTAAAAGAAGCAGGTTTAAATCATATTGGCTTTAGTGTTGATGCTTTTCATCAAGAATTTATTTCACTTGATATCGTTAAGCGTGCGATAAAAGCAGCTTATGATGCTGGAATTGAATGGATACATTTGATTGCTCATACTGTAGGATCTAAAAATGAGAAAAATTCTTTTAACGAACAAACAAAAAAGATTACTGATGCCCTTTCAAAAGAATTTGAGTCTTTAGAAACCATCACTACTGATCTACAAGTAAAAGGCAGAGCTGCTAGAGAACTTGAAAGAAACTACACAATGACAACGAAGCTCTTTGATAGATGTCTTTACTTTAAGACACCAATGTTTATGATTGATCCATATGGATGGGTTTTTCATCAATCATGTCCCGGAATTTGCATAGGGAATGCTAAGGAAAAATCTTTATCTGAAATAATAGGAAATTTTAACTATAGAAAACATCCGATTATAGGAAAGCTTATTGCTAAGGGAGGTCCTCAAAATCTTCTTGAGATGGCCGTTGAAAAAGGATATAAACCTCGAGATGGGTATGCTGATAAATGTCACCTATGTTTTAGTGCATTGAATTATCTTCGTCCTTATTATCCAAATATCCTCGAACCTTCAAATTTATACTTCTAAATGTTTACAAATCCAAATAATTTTAAAGAGAACTAATAAATCTTTTTTTTTTTTGAAATAGAATTTCGAATATCGAATATTAGCTAAACTTATTTTGTTTTATATAATTTAAAATAATAATATGTTTATTTATTTAGAGAATTTAGAAGAATTGGGAAATGATAATAAAGAAGTCTTAGTAATTCCGAAACCTCGTTATTTTAAACTAACAAATACAAAAAAATGGAGAATTACTGAAAAATCCAGATTTATTACAGATTTAGAGAAAGATAAATTTTTTATTATTGAACAATTTCAGGAACAATTAAAATTCTTTGGGTTTAAAGAAGAATTAGAAATTAGTTATGTAAATGAATTAGATAAATTTCCAAAGATCAAATCAATTAAAGGGAATATTAATTCCATTTTTCCTGATAATTTTTATGATAAGACCATAAAAAACCAAAATTATATAGAACAAGGTTATATCTTAATTTCTAAGAATTCTACAATCTTTATAGAAGCACCATCTTATCAAGGATTATTCTACGGCCTCCAGACTTTGGTACAATTATTAAATTCAAGTCAAAATAAATTATCAGTAGGGGAAATAAATATAATTGATTTTCCTATTTTAAAGATTAGAGGTATTTCAGATGATATTTCAAGGGGTCAATCACCTACAATTGATAATTTAAAAAAGTTCATCAAAGAATTAAGCCATTATAAAATAAATCAATATTATTTAGCCTTCATAAATGATATGTTTGAATTTTCAAATTACACTGAAATTGGGAAAAATAGAGGTAGATACTCAAAAGAGGATATATTAGAACTGCAAGATTTTTCTAAAAAGTATTTTATAGAAATAATCCCTATTTTTCAAACTGTTAGTAATTGGGATAACATCTTACATAATCCGGATTATTGGAAATATGGAGAATTTCCTGGTTCGGATAGTTTAAATTTAAATAGTGATAAGATTTATAGCCTTTTGGATGGAATGATAGGGGAATTAAGTACAATATTTAAATCAAAATATTTTCATATTGGAGGAGATGAAAGTTTAGATGTTGGAAAATTAGCTTCAAGCAATTTAGTAAAGACTAAGGGGATTGGACAAGTCTATCTAAAGCATTATAAAAAAGTGTATGAAATTGTGAAAAAACATGGATATAATAATGTGATTATCTATCATGATACTCTCTATAAATTTAAAGAAATTATTGAAAGTTTACCAAAGGACATCATAATAAATTATTATAATTATAAAGCCAAAAGTGAATATCCAGAATTAAAAAAGATTAAGAATTATGGTTTTCCAATAATAGTGAGTCCTTCTATCATCGATTATAATCGATTATTTCCTAGTATTGATAAATATGAAAAAAATATAATAAATTTAATTAAGAATGGTTATAAAAATGGAGTAATAGGGGAAATTACGGCGAGTTGGGGTGATTATCGGAATAAGGAGATTAGAGAAAACCGATTTTATGGTTTTATTTTTTCTGCGATGGTTGGATGGGATCCAATAAAAGAAATTAATATTTTATATTTTTGGAAGAGTATATTTCTTCATTTTTTTGGAATATTAGACCCAGAATTAATTAAGATTTTTAGTACTTTACGTTCAATTCAAGATGATCGTCAATTATTTATACGCCCTACTACTTATTATAATCATTTTTTTGCCCATCCTTTTTCTAAAAATACTACACGACATTATAAAAGGATAAAAACTACAAGATTCGAAAAATTAATATCAAATTTGAACGATACTATTAAAATTTGTGAAGAGCTGGAGGAAAAGGTCCTTAGAAATAAAATTAATATCAGAAATGTAGCATTTGTTATGAAACATATTGTTGTTTTCTGTGAAAAAAGATTAATTTCAAAGCTTTTTATAAAGTTTAAATTTTTCAGTGAAAAAAACAAAGAACAAAAAATTATTGATATTAATGAATTTATAACCAAATTGAATTTATTAATAAATGAATATGAGTTTTTGTGGTTATCATGTGCAAAAAAGGAAGGTTTGGAAGCTGTAAAAACTTTATATTTATGGTTAATAAAATTCTATGAAGATAAAATTAAAGATATACAAAATAGTAAAAGTTGGATAGAGCCTAATATCCCTAGTGAGTTAATATATTTAGATAAGGAAACTTTACATAGTGTCCATACTACGTATTATACGAAAACAGTAAATATCGAAGGAAAGATAAAAGGCGCATATTTACAAGTAATAGCAGGTACATTTGCTAAAATTTTCATAAATGAAACGTATATAGGACATATAATTACAAGACATTCACTTAATGTTATAGTGAATGATAAAAATATTCAAATTTTTAATATAAAGAAATATCTTAATCGAGGAAAAAATGAAATTAGGATTGAAAATACTGATTTTATAGGGGGAATTGGCCCTATTAATGTTTATGGTGAAATTGAATTAGTAGATAATCAGAGAATTGAGTTAAAAACTGATAAAACGTGGTTAGCTAAGAGAGAATTAAATGAAGATTGGAGGAAAGTAAAGAGCCTCGGTAGACCTCCTAAAATTACAGGAGGATTATATTATCCAGATTTTAAAAATTCTATGCCATCGAGAGAAAATTATATCTTAGCAAATTTTAATTCACTTGTGAGTAGAAAATCGAAAAAATCTTTTTGGCTAATAAAATTAGTATTTAAACTATTTAATCGATATAGCATTATTGAATAAGTATGGATGGATATTTAGGTCCTAATTATAATATTAAAGTTTATATATTCTTATCTAATAGTATTTTTAATAACTTATAATTAATGGATTAAAAAATGAGTAATCAAGGACAAGAAAAAATCAATGTAAAAGATTGGATTACACTTAGCACTGTAATGATTGGAGCCGTTCTAACAATCCTGGCTTTAATTTGGCAAGTTCCACCTCCTACGGGTAATGGAATTGTTACAAGTACCTTTTTATTGATGGTATCATTTGTTTTTTTTGTAAATTCTGTATCTACAAATTCTAAAGCTCAATTTGAGGTCAATCAAGGAAAATCCTCTGAAGAACGTATTCAACGTTTTGTAAGTTTTGCTGAATACTCCTTTGGCTTGGGATTCACTCTTGTTATTACAGGTTTTGCAATTCTTGGGTATGAATACTTGTTGGGCTATACTGGTCGTGAATTGACCACATTATTACTCCCAATCACGTTTTTAGTTACAACTTGGGTAATTATATTTATATATAACCTAATAAACTACTTTGGTAAACCCCTTGGAGCATTAAGAAGCTTAAAACGCAATCTATGGATATTATTAGAACTAATATGCTTAGTGGTTATTATTTTTGACTTCTTGAAGTAATCTTGATTCCCTAAACCATTTTTTTTATCTATTTAGATAAAGCATGACATGTCTTTCTGAATAGACTTCTTATTAAAATCAGGTGTCAGTAATTTCTCAAGTTCAGGAAAATCAAAAGGGAATATATTTTCAAAAGCTCTTTTTAACAGTTCAATGTACTTCTTTTTGTCATACCAATGCTTTTTTGGATTATACAAATCCGAAAGGATAACTTTCTTTTCAGGAAAACTTGGATCTGCACCAGAATTGATAATAATATATCTTACATTTATTCCTGCTGATGCTATAATTCCAGATCGTTCCAATTGTCTTGCAGCAACTGCTTGATATGAATTATTTTTATATTGATTTGGACTTCGAGAGAGCTTTTGCTTTATAGTTAGTTCATCACGAGATACTTTTCCTGAATTTACTCTTTCCACATAATCATAGAGTATTTTCTTTGCTTTTGGAATCCTTTCAATAAACTGATCAACGGTCTTTACACCTTGAAATACATCAATAAATGCATATTGTGCATCTTTCACGATTTTTGGCATATCTCTGCGCCTTACTTCAATGCCCCTTACTTTTTTCTCACTATTACATTTTATCCCCCAGTAATGACTAAGGGCTGGGACATTCAATTCTGCTCGAGAAGGCAGGAAAACAATTATATTAAATCGACCTTCCCAACTCATAGGAATTTTTGTACTTTTAGATATTTCCACAGCAATTTCCTTTGTTATTTTCTCAAATTCATCAAGATTTCTTCCTTTTGTATCTTGAAGCCACATTGAATCAACAATTCCATGGATAACTTTACAACCATATTTTTTTGCAATCTCAGCCGATCTCAATAAAAACTCACGAGCAAAAGCACAAACTGTTTGATGTGCCTCAATCTTACCAAAACGAGCGTTTTTAAATCCTAAATATCCAAAGCTTACTACAAGCACCCACTTTAATGCAATATCCATGAATTTGTACCGAAGATCATCATGTGTCTTGTTATATTCTTTGCACTCTAAACGTTTTCTCAACGGTAGGCTAATTGATTTTGAAATAATACCTTGTCTTTTTGTACATATGTGGAACTTTGTACCTGGTACTTTGATTCCTGTACCATCATTCTTACAGCATTTACAGTTAATTGTTTCCGAAGAAATGTTAAAATTGGCCATTAATGAGGGATACATCGAAGAAAAATCTAATTCTACAACTTGATCAAAGACTCCGATTAATGGTTCAAATATATGACCTCCACGATCATTAGTAATTAAATCCATACCACTTCGAAAACCTTCGGGGCTCTTCTTGAAAGGTGGGATAAGATGACCGAGTTTATATGCATTATAGTATTGAATTGATTGCAAAGCACCCCCAATTGTTATTCTACATAATCTTTGCATTGGTACTCGAGACACTCTTGCAACTTCAATAACTCCAGGTATATTACCCTCACTAAAATGTAGACTGCCATAAGTAGTAGTATCTAAATGAAAACGTCCTGTAAAGTAGACTTGTGTTTTAGAACGTCGCATTATTATTCCATATGACATATAATGATCTGAATTTCCTGATAGATTAAAGATACTGTTTTTAAGTGGTGTTTTTGTGCGAGAAAAATAGAGTTCCTTTGAAACTCGATTTATTGATGCTCGAGCAGCTAAGTAAGGAAATAAAAATTCATCTCCTCCATGTGTTAATATGATATCAGGATCCAATTGTTCAATTACCTTACTAATAGTCTTGATGGTTTCAGCTTCATCAGCTTTATCGATTAAAATCTTTCTTTTTCTCAACCCATCTGCTCTAGGGATGTTCGCATTTTCATCTTTTTCAACAATACTTACTTCTGCGTATGCCAGAGGGTCGTTATAATATGATCTCATTCCGCGCTGCTCTATTTTAATATCAAGCCATATAGCTTTTAAAGGAGGTAACTCATAAAACAATTCTTCGTTGTTATCTTTTAACTCTAATGACTGTAGACGCATTGAGTAAAAGCCAGTTTTTTTATTATCCTTAAACTTGACCTTAAAATTGCAAAGAGACATTGGAAATAGATCATTTATGTAAAAATACATCTGAGAGATTGGAAGATCCGTGTTATACAAAGTAAACAAGTCAATCTTTTCGATTTCTTCGATTGTCTTCTTAAATACAGATGGTTTTACTACAGAAACTCCAAAAATTTTTGTTTTTTCATGTTCTTCGAGTTTCACATATTTTTCACAGATTCTAACAGTCTTCACATTGTCATGTGATCTAAGAATCTGTTTCAATTTTTTGAAGTCACTACCAGCGTGTTGTTTTGGAACTGCAAAAAACTCAGGATGAAAGTCATGGCAAATATTCACAATTTTTTGTTCCTTTACAGTTTTCACCCAAAGAATGACTCCATTACTATGTGTGGTGACATCTAATAACCACCCATCAAACTGATCTTGGAAATCCAATCTAATCTTTTCTTTTTATTATTTTTTCTAATTCTTTCATTTTATCTTCTAATATCTCGATTTTTTTTTCCTGTTCAACCGCAAAAGAGATAAATAAAACATCTGATAACAATGGACGTGCACTCATGCTACCTGCATCTGCGTGGATTCGGGCAAAATTCATCAAATTATCAAATATTTTCTGTTCTTCTGGACGTAAAGCTCTTTTGAAATCCTTCCAACTTTCAATTTCATGTTCCAAAGCAGGTCTAAAAGAAGGTACAGTTCTACCCATTTTTTATCATCCGATTCTATTAGAATCCCAGAGAATAAGTATTTCAGATAATTAAAAGGAGAATACATTGTAAATTTTCTAATTTCTGGGGGTTATATTTCATTTTTGTGTGTTCATTTCAAAAATACAATCCTTTTTAAAATAAAATTATAAATTTGTAGTATATCATATTAAATATCATGGTTGATCAGAATATACTATTAAATTTTATTGGTATGATCTTTGAGCTTTTTATCATTTCTTTCACTGCGGTTTTGTTAATACTCATATTAAAAAAATATTTTGTCAAACGTCATAAGCTAACTCGGCTACTATTCATAATTTTCATGTGTTATTTTGTTGCAATTTTCTTTTCTTGGTTGTCAAAAATTTTTGTGGTAACCCAGC
>JBHLQA010000147.1:0-7750 GCA_048885285.1 Candidatus Odinarchaeota archaeon | reverse complement strand
AATTTATTGAAAGTAAGTTTATATATTGATTTCTCTGTTTTACTAATGGAGTTATTTAATCATAATTAAAAGTAATGAGGTGAAAAATAATAAAAATTTTATTAGATAGAATATCACTCCATGAATATTCATCCTCTATTACATTTTATAGTCTACAGAACAGTGGAACACTTTCAGCTGATCTTATTGTACTCGTCGTATTTCTTCTGATTTGGTTCACCTGTGGATCAGTTTTAGCATATTGGGTAAAAATTGATATGAAAAAGAGAAATCTAGAAAATATCTATATGATTTTTTTAATTGTATTAACTAATTTAATTGGGTTTACATTTTATATAATCTCCGCTCATGGTGATGTTGAAATAGAATTTTTAGAAAACGTTGACGATTTTTCGGATATCGATGAATTTATTAAAAATGAGTCAGAAGCAGAATTTCAAGATGAAATTGAAGAAATTATCGAAGAGGAAGTTGAAGATATTATTGAAACAATTATAGAAGTTCCTGAAATTAGAATATTATAATAAATCATTAAACTTATATGGAGAATCACTTGAAAATGGTCTTTCTATAAATGGTAAAGATCCTAAAGATTTTGCGGCTTCTGCAATTTATATGGCAGCAAAACCCACTTCTCATCGTAAAACGCAATCTAAAGTTTCAGATATAGCAAAAATAACAGAAGTAACTTTCTCATATAAAATGAGTTATACTAATTTTGATAATTATTTTAAATAAACCTTTTAATTAAATTGAAAGTTAATAATATTTTTCTTCTGGAACAAATAACTAAATATAATCGATTTAAATTAAATTTTATAATTTATTACTGTTTTTTTTAATAATTTTATGTAATCCATGAGATGTCGAGTCATTAAAAAATTGTTTTTAACATGCTCTCTTCCTGCTTTTCCTATTTTGTCAGCTAGATTAGGATTTTCTAATAATTTCAAAACGCTCTCGGCACATTCTTCTATATTATTTACTAAAAATCCCGTTTTACCATCAATAATTTGTTGTGGAATGCCTCCTACATTTCCTCCTACAACAGGTGTGCCTTTCCATAAGGCTTCACTAACAGTTAAAGCAAAGCCTTCTCTAATTGATTTTTGAATAACAACCTTTGAGATTGTTTGCAGTGTATTAACTAGTAAACTACTTTCGGCAGTGCTTATAATGATATCTGGTTCATTTTTAATATGTTTTAATAATTCCTCATAAATTTTTTGGCCCTCTGGATCATCTTGAGCCATATTTCCTAATAATACCAATTTACAATCGAATTCTTTTTTTATTATTTTAAATGCATTTACTACTCCAATAGGGTCTTTCCATTTATCAAATCTTGAAATTTGAGTAATTATAGGTTTATCATTTTTAATGCCATACTTTCTAAGATAATGAGTAAGCCTTTTTTGACTTAATTTCTTATTCTTATCATTAAAGGGATTAATAGAGGGCATTATAATTTCCTGCGGTAGATTAACAAGTTGTTTGTATTTTTCTTCAGATACAATCATTGCATCATATTTATTAATGAATTTTGAGAGAAAATCCCAAACAATGGGATTCCTATTACTAAGATCTATATGGCATCTCCAAATCCAAGGTTGTCTTTTTCTATAAAAATTAATAATTGGTAATGGTTGTGGGTCATGGATTATAACACAATTTATATCACTTAATTGATTAAAAATGGAATTTCTTCTGTTAACTTCAAGATATATTCTTTTTCTCTTACCTGATAGACTTTTTTTAGCACCTTGTAAAGCATTATGAATTATTTTTGTTGTTGTAAAGAATTCGGGACTCCCTTTAATTTGATGCCATTCTGTATCAATCCCTAATTCATTCATCATTATTATTAAATCATTTAATATTTCAACGACACCACCTCCATATAAAGTAGAATTTACATGAACAATTTTTTTACCATATAAAGGTTTAGATTCCTCTATTAAATTATTAATATAATCAAAACCAACTATTTGAGAGAATTGTTTTAACAAAATTTCATTTCCATTAAATTTCTCTATATTCTTTGAATACATACACTTTTACCCAAATTTTATTCATATTATTATTTTATAAGATAATTTACTTAATTCTTTTAATAAATCTCTACAATCTTGAACTGAAAATAGATTGTATTTGGCGCTGCTTCTTTCAAGTCCAATTCTTATTGAATATGCATTTTTAGGTGCTATTTTAAACATATCCTCATCAGTTTTATCATCTCCTAAAATTAAAATAAAATCCCATTCTTCTTTAAATAATATAGTTGAGATTGCATGTCCTTTATTTATCATAGCACTTTTTATTTCTACTACTTTATTTCCATCTAATACATTTAAATTAGTATTATAACAATAATTCTCTAATATATTGATTAATTCTCTTGATCTAACATTACCTAACTCAATTTCTACTTTTCTATAATGCCAAGCTAGGCTATATTCCTTTTCTTCAATGAAGGAACCTGGTGTTCTGTACGTATATTTCTCAAGAATCGGAAGTATATTATCTTTCCATTCAGTTATTAAGATTTCAACCATTTTCCATTCCTTGTTAACTTTTTTATCCCATATTCCATGTTCTGCGATTAACTCGATATTAATATCTTTAAACCAAATATCTAATGTCTGTTTATCTCGTCCACTTACAATTATTAATTTATTCCTTTTCTCTTTACTAATTTTTTTAAGAATATTTAGGATTTCATCATCTGGTCTTGCATGATCAGGATTCTTATAGAATCGCACTAAAGTACCATCATAATCTAAAATTATTAATCTCTTCTTGCTATTTTCATAGTCTTTCAATAGTTTTTCTTTAGATGTAGAAGATAAAAGCCTTAAGGTTTTATCTTGAGGAATAATTTTAGTTTCCTTAAGATTTTCAATAAAATCTTCAGCCCATCTTATAACATCATAATTTTCAATACGTTTTTGCATTTTTAAGATTTTTCTTTTTTTACGTTCTTCTGGCATTTCAAGTGCTTCCTTTAAAGCCTCAACGATTTGTTTTCTATTATTTGTATTAATGATAATTGATTCATATAATTCTTTTGCGGCTCCTGCAGTTTCACTTAAAATTAATACACCATTTCCGTCAACTTTAGAGGAAATATATTCTTTTGCTATAAGATTCATACCATCTCTTATAGGGGTAATGAGAGCTACATCAGATATTCGATATAAAGATATTAATTGTTCTAAAGATAAAGGTCGATGGATATACAATATTGGATTCCATTCAATAGTACTAAATCGTCCATTTATTTTTCCTACAAGTTCATCAATATCACTTTTTAAAACTTGATATTCCTCCACTTTTGATCGAGATGGTGCAATTACAAAAATTAGAATAATCTTTTCTTGATAATTAGGATAAGATTCTAAAAATAATTCATAAGCTAAGAGTCTCTCTAAAATACCCTTGGTATAATCCATTCTATCTAATGATAGGACAATTTTTCGTTCTCCTATTTCTTCTTTGATTCTTTGGCTTTCATTTAAAACTTCTGAACTTTGAGCGGAATTATGATATTTTTTATAATCAATTCCCATAGGAAAGCAATCTACTTTTATTATTCTCCCTTGACTGTAAATTTTATTCATTTTTATATCCAATCCTAAAATTCGATGAGCACTACTTAAAAAATGCCTTTCATAATCATACGTGTGAAAACCTAGTAAGTCTGAACCTAAAAGACCTTCAAGAATTTCTTCTCGCCAAGGAATTAAACGAAAAATTTCATAAGAAGGGAATGGAATATGTAAAAAAAAACCAATAGTAGAGTCGTGGATACTCTGTTTTATAAGATTAGGTAATAGCATTAAATGATAGTCATGGATCCAAATAATATCATTTTGATGAAAAATTTGTAAGATTAATTTATGAAATTTTTTATTAATTGATTTATATGCTTCCCATAATTTATCATCAAAAGTAGTATATTGTATAAAGTAATGAAAAAGAGGCCAAATTGTTATATTACAAAAACCAGCATAAAATTCATCAATTTCCTTTTTTTTAAGGAATACGGGATAGAAATTAAATTTTGATATTAATTCTTTTTCTATTTCTTCTTTTTTATCTTTAATTAATTCTAATTCAATCCCAGGCCAACCTATCCAAATACTGTTATGAGTTTTATGAAAAGAGCTTAATCCTGTAGTTAATCCTCCTAAGCTTCTTTTAAAAATGACCTTATCATTTTCTATTTTAATAGTTACAGGTAATCTGTTTGAAATAAAAATTAATTTATTTTTATTAATCATTTAATCACTTGAAAAGTTCTTTATATTATTATAATATAATTGTATTTCTATATGATACAATTTCATGCTTATATTTTATTTTTTATCCCAATTTCTCATCTTTTCTAAATTTTTGAATTCTTCTCCTGGTGGATGATATATCTCCTTAGTTGATATATAAGAGTCTTTTATTTCATCCAGTAATGGCAATTCTTTACCACAGGAATTACATATTAGAAGATTTTTATTATTTTCTTTAGATGGTCGCAAAAGTCCACCACATTTTTCGCAAAATTCAACCATGTTTAATTAATCATCTGTTTTTTTATTGTTTTTGGATTTTTATAAGAATTTTAATTCATATTTTTCTTCTTTAGCAATTTCTTTAGTAATATTCATATTTTTGATCTTTTGAGTTATTTTTGAAATTGCTGTTTTTAATACCTCCTCCTTTTTAATCCCTGTACAAACATACTTACCTGTGGAAAAAAGTAAAAATACTGCTCGAGGATCTTTCATATTATAAATTAAACCTGGAAAGACTTCAGGTTCATACATAACATATTCCATTATTAAAACAGCTTTATTTAGATCAATAAAAGTGTGGAAATCACCACTTGCAACTATATTTTGAATAGTAACTAGAGGTTCTGTTATTTTAACACCATACTTTTTTATCTTTTTTAAAAATTTCTTAAGTGCAATATTAGCATTTGAAACAAATCTTAAACCTGTAATTACCATTTTACCTGTGGAAAAAATTAAGAATGTAGCACGAGGAATATTTAGTCTGAAAATCAAGCCAGGAAATCTTTCAGGAAAATATTCGCTATCTGGTAATTTTTGAGCAATATTTTCTAGTTTAAATTTCTCAGTTGTATCTATTTTTGCTGTAGCCACAACATTATTTATTTCATAATCCAAAATCTTTTCAGAATTGTGTATTTCTAGGGAATTATTAATATCTTTCATGATTCCATCTTTTTCTCCTTTTTAATTAATTTTACAATTTCATTTTTATAAAGCTCGTGGTTACCAGATATTTTTGCCTTTCGAAACAATCTACTTAACTGTCGTTTGGCTATTGGTCTAAGAGTCTTAAAATTTATCTTTATATCCTTATTATCAGGATGATTATTTTTTTTAATATCTTTTTTTTTAAATTTTAAATGTTCTTCAAATATTTTTCCTCTATGGTGATATTTATTACATTTCTTACAATAGTATTTATTCATTTAAATCACCTTATTCTTTTAATTTATTAAATAATTATATCCATATATTAGAAATTCAAAATATTACTTTTATATTGCCCCAATTAAGATAATGGTAAATGAGGGTAAATTTTTCATTTACTTTCTAAAATAAATAACTTTAGATCATGGGTCATATGAAAATTATCTTTATGTTTTATTATTACTGTGTGAAAATACTCTGCTAAGCCAAGAAAACCACGTATTATTGCCTCGTCTTGATCAAAAGTGAGTTTTATAATCGCTAAAGCATTATTAGAGTTATATTTAAATATACATTGTAATCTATCATCTATTAAAGGAAGTTTTAATTCAGATGAAATTTCATACACTTTTTCTAAAAAATCTTCTTTTTTACTCATTTTGATATCTCAAAACCATATCTATAATTTTTTATGAATTACTAATATCAAATGCTTAATTATCCATTAGATATTATGTTAAATTAACCAAATTGATTATATTACCTAAAAAATCATAAATAAAGACCAAAAAATAAATTTTTTTTTACTTTTGAATATCTTATTTGATACTCAGATTAATTTAAAGTGATAATTAAGCTAAAAGGATATCAAATCATTTTTATGTCTATTTTATAAAAAAATTTAGGATATTTAATTTTTTCTAAAAATAAAGAAAAAATGTATAATATTTTAATTAAAACTCTATTATTTTCACTTTTATTGGATATTTAGAAAGTTAGTTTTCTTCCTTTTTAAATATTTAATTTATAATTTTTTTCTTCCCGATTAATGGAAATTCAAGTAATTCCCTTGAGAACTACGAACTTGACAAATTGATATTTTTCTTGAAAATTTTTCTATTAGATTAATAAGTTCTCATAAATTTTATTAGAACTTTATGATTTAATTTAAATTATATTTCTTTAGTTTCAAACATAAATTATTAATTCATTGTAGCTCTTTTAAAATGAGTATATATGCTGATGATGTCGTAAACTTTACCTCCGTCTTGAAAATTGCATATAATTTCTTAACAGGTAGAGAATATTTAAAAAAAAAAAAATCCAGAGAAAAGAAAACTTTAATTTCTGTAGCTTCAGGATTTCCTGATCTGGTATTTGCAGCTGACTCCATACCTGTTTTTCCAATTCGTATGGAAAAATTTAAACTTAATTTGTATTTACTTGCATTAAACACAGCAACAGGGCTATTTGGTTGGAATCTCACTACAAAATTGTTAGGAATTGCACGACAAATAGATTTTTTAAAAATCGTAGATAATGTCTTAAATGATGTTATTAATACTATTAATAAAAGATATAACAAATTTTATGAATTCGCTATTCAAAAAGATGTTTCGCCCAAATTTTGCTTTGGTGTTAAATCGCTTTATGGAATGCATCTATCAAAATCAAATAATTGTGATTGCTCTTTAAATTATACTCTAAGGTGTAAGAAATACAATGATTATCTGAAATCACTAAAAGAATTAATTCCAAACCAAATATGGTTAGAAATTCCTCCGATTGATAAACAGAATGAGGGTAATGCTTTAGAAATTATCATTAACAATCTGAAAAAAGTGATTCAAGAATTAGAAGGTATTTCTGGTAATATTGTTACTGATAATAGCCTAAAAAAGCAGTTTCGCATTGGAAACCAAGTTAAACGATATTATAAAACTATAATTTATGATATTAGTACCTCAGATTTTTATCCGTGTAATTCCGCCACATTCGCAGAAATCTTAGCATTATTAACTATTTCTTTTCAAGATTATAACTCAAATGCTCAAAGATATTTAGAAAACCTCAGTCATTTAGTAAAAGAAATGAAAGAACGTATTCAAAAAGGAGTAGGAATGGATGTTTCTAATAGACCAAGAATTTTATTAACTCCAATATTCAATGGGTGGGAACCAAAAGCTCAAGAAATTATACATGATTTAGGGGGGAGAGTTATTTATTCAGATTGGGATTCACTTGGATTGTTAGAAGAAATTTCAGTTTCAAAGAATTCTGATCCAATTGAAGCATATGCTCGTTTTCTTTTGAATAGTTCAAAAAAAGGTTTATTCTGTTTAGATAATTATGAATTATTAGTCAATTCTTATCAGAAATATGTTAAAAAAACAAAAGTCGATGGTCTTATAATTAATCAACTTGAAGATTGCCATATAGATCCAACTTGTTATGATTTAATGAAAAATAAAATAAGAATTGAAAATAAAATACCTTCTGTTAGTATCAAATTTAATAAAATCGGTGAGAAT
>JBHLQA010000146.1:0-7791 GCA_048885285.1 Candidatus Odinarchaeota archaeon | reverse complement strand
TAATTTTCAATAACTATCTCAAAATTACCCGCTGAACGGATTAAATCGTATAATTTTACTGGTTCAATTTTAACATTATCTAATTTGGTGATTATTAAATGTCTATATTCATTGAAATCAGAGTTTAGCTTATAAAAGTAAGATTTAATTAAGCTTTTTCTTCTTTCGATTTCTGAATCTTTAACATTTCTCTTATTTTTTAGTGATTCAAGATGCAAAATTTTATTCAAAAAATATTTGAAAGCAATTTTTGATTCTATATATGAAGTTTTGACTCCACAATAAGGACATATAACTACTGATCTCTTCACAATAGGAAGCCCAGAACCACATTTTTTACAGGGAAGATTAGAGATCATTATATATTTCCTTTTTGAAATAAATTTATTAAATTTCTTATAGAGTAATAAATTTATAATTCATTATTAAAATTTTATCCTTATCTCTTCTAGTATCAAAATATCTTAATTTATTATCTTAATATAATAAGTAGTCTAGGAATTCAAAAAATAGGATTGGAATTTAGTATCAATAATTTTTATTACGTACTTTAATTAATGAGTAAAATAGCAATACAGATGATTTTTTTCTCTTTGAATAGGATTTACAAATCCATAACGTTCAAATTGGATTGTTTTATCCAAAGGTATTTTTAATAGTTCTATCTCACCTAAACCTTTTAACAATTTTCCATCAGGTTTTAGGATAGAGACGTCTATGTTCTCATCTCGAGATACCCAATGGATAATTGGAAATTCTCGGTTTAATTCTTTACTATGATATGTAGCATTTATTCTTTTACTTCTTAGATTAATAGAACTTATCTTGACATTTAATAAATCTTTTAACCGTACAATTACATCTGTTTTTAATACTTTTGCATCAGCTAAAGAAATAAACACCATTAACTGATTTTCTTTTGAAATACATTTAATCTTTCTTTTTCCTTTTTTTGGGTCTATTGGAAGTAATAATGGTTCTGAAATATATTCTTTTTCGGGTACTTTATCAATTACTAGTAGAATTGGGCCCTCTACATAAAAATAACGATTAGAAATTTCGTCTATTATTTCCTGATTTTTTGAATATAGCCAATTAACGGAAAAAGTTATTCCAGTTTGAGACATACCAAGATCTAATAGCGATTCTCGTAATGCTTCAGACTTAATTCCACGTTTTTTTAGAGATTGTAAGCTCCATGTTCTTGGATCATCCCAACCTTCATATTTACCTTTTTGAATATTATTTCTTGATTCTGTTTTACTTAATTTCATATCAGAAAAATTTAACTTTCCATAATAAAGTAATTCCGCTTTTTCCCAACCAAAATGATCCCATATAAACTCTTCAATAATACCTTCCTTTACTAAATCTATTCCTCTTAGTATATGAGTAGCATTAATGAGGAAATCATCAATAGCCCAACTGTATTCCAACATTGGCCATACTACATATTTATTACCAACTCTAGGATGTTCTGCTTCAGAAATTCTCATAATTATTTGATCACGTAAAGCTGGATCCTTTTGATCCATTCCAGTTTTTAATCTCACAACAGCTTCACCTTCATGATATTTCCCATTGAGCATATCCTGCCACAATTCCAAGTTTTTTTCAATCGATTGAGTTCTATGTGGGCAATCCTTCTTGTTTTTTTTATATTCATTTCTAAATTTATCTGCTGGACAAAAGCAAACATACGCGATTTTGTCTTTAATTAATTTTTCACAATACTCATAAAATATTTCCAAACGATCACTTTTATAATAAATTTTGTTATATTTAACCCCTAACCAATCTAACCCTTCTTTAATTAAATCATAAGCTTGAGGCAATACATACTTAGCTTTAGGACTATCGCGTAATGATTTTGGGCTTCCAATTGTATCATCATAAAATAAAATTAGTTCTCCATTGTACTTTTTTACATATTCATCATTTAATACGATCATTCTAGCATTTCCAATATGTAATGCTCCACTCGGATAAGGAGCTAAACGCATTATCACTTTTTTATAATCAGAAATATTTGGTAATTCTGGTAATTCTTTTATTTCTTTACTTTTTTCTTCTTTGTCTAAAGCATGCGGATCTAATTTCAATAGCTGTTCCTCTTGTTGAACAATAGTTAATTTTGATATTTCTCTAATAATTTGCTCTAATAATGGTAGAATTTCTTTAGCTTTTGATCTTAAATCACATCTCGTAGCCATGAGTTTTCCCATTATTGCTTTTTTGTTTGGTTTTCCATTGAATTTAACTGAATTTTTCAAGCCACTTAACCATAAAATCTTTTTTATCTCTTCGACGTTCATTGAAAAATTACTTCTGACAAATTATTTTGAGGATTTATATTCCTCGTTTATAATTAACATCCTAAATAATGTTAAAAATATTATTATTTATAATAAAATTTTAATAAAATTTGTTTGTTGCTCTTTTTTAAATAAAAACATTATCTTCTATTTATAAAAATGATAAGTGGTATTTCTTTTCTATACTATAAAACCATCCTTAAATTATGTTAGGGAATACTTAAATTATAGTAGTATTTGACTATTAATTAAAGTAAAAAACTGAAAAGCTAAAGAAATTCAATAAAATATAATCGTAATTAAATCTTAATAAAATTAAAACTCATAATTTATTTAGGCCTGGTAGTCTAGTATATCTCTAGAAAATATTCTGAGATATGGAATGGATAGGGCGCTGGCTTGCGGAGCCAGATATGTGAAGCGATTTTTGCTTCAAAATGGAAATCGAGGGTTCAAATCCCCCCCAGGCCATTAATATTAAAATTCATTAAATATAACTTATTTTTTCAGTAAATATAATCTAAAATTTCTGAAATAATACTTATTTTTCTTAGATTTTCTACATTAATTTCTTTTTCAAAAGGAAATTTATATTTTCTTTCAAGTAAAATTGACTGAATATTTGCTCTTTGAGCACCAATAATATCGGCATATTCATCTCCACACATAATAATTGAATTATTTTGATCTTTTAAGCCCATTTTCTCAATTGTATGTAAAAATATGCTAGGATCTGGTTTTCTTTTTCCATATTTGGCAGAAGTCATTATTGGATTAAAGAATTTCGCTAAATCATGCCTTTTTAACATATTCTTTATAGTTCGATGATTTGGATGGTTAGAAATTAAAGCTAATTTTAATTTCATTTCTCTCAATGTTTCTAATGTTTCTCTTGTGTTTTCAAAAGGTTTCCATTCCTCTTCTTCACAAGAATGATATAATTCAGCTAAATTATTATAGGTATTATCATCAAGATGTTCGAGATTTAAAATAATTTTTTCCTCTCTAAGAGATTCTAAAACACTCTTAAAAATCATAGAAGTGGGAAATTCTGTTTTTGTTTTAATGCTTTTTCTGAAAAAATTTTGTCTTCTTTTAATAAATTCATCATAAAAAAATTCAAGCGACAAATTCTTATTCCAAATTTGTTTTTCCTTTAGGATCTCAATGGACTTTACTAAACCATTTTTATAACATTCATAATATCTTTCAACAGAAGGATTAATAAAATGAAACAATGTAAACCCAAAGTCAAAAATAATTCCTTTAATCATCATCTTGTTAATAATTATAAAGAATGAACCTTAATTTTAACTTATCTGAAATACATTATTAGTAAGAAATCTCTCGTACTTGTTAAATACTTAATAAAAAACAAAATAATAATATAACAATTAATAATTGTGAAAATTAATATGTCTATTGATAAATGGCTTAATAAAGAAGACTCAAAAGAAGACCGCTTAAGGAGAGAGAAAGCCTTTAAGAATCTTTCGAAGCAAGAAGTTCAGGACCTAAAAAAAAAGAAAATTCAAAATATTGTTAAAAAAGTTGAAAAAAAAACCGATGAAATATCAAAAAGAGATAATTTTTTAGATAATATTTTAGAGTTTAAAAATTGGTTGAATCAACGGACATATATAAAAGGAGACATTGCCAAAATTGAAACATGGATAAGGAATTTATATTCAATTGTTAATTATGATTCTGAATTGAGAGTAAAATCCGACAATTATACTCAGAAAAGGAGTTTAATTAAAAAGTATAAAGAAATTCCTCCGAAATTCCTCGATGAGAAGATTAGAGTTGCTTTAAATAAATTATTAAATAACACACCTAGAACTAATTCAGATAATTACTATTTAAGGAAATTAAAAGGCATTATCACAGAAAGACAAAAAGAGGCGGAATATTACGTAATTTTAGAGCAAATCATTAGAATTTTTTGAGTTAGTTAATAAATTTCAATATACTTTTTATTTTATAGATGTTTATATCTTCTATAATTCAAATTAGATATCTTTTAGAATAATAAATGTGGCTTATTTGTCCTATTGCCGGTGTTGGTAAAAGATTGCAACCATTTACTTATTCTAAACCAAAAGCTTTTTTAAAAATAGCAGGAAAACGATTAATTGATCATATCCTTATAAAACTTAAAAATTCATTTCCCAAGGAAACTAATATTTGCTTTATCGTAGGTTATAAAAAAAGACAAATAACAGAATATCTTAAAGAACATTATTCAGATTATTTTAATCTACATTTCATAGAGCAAAAACCATTAGGCTACGAAGCAGATACGCCGTATTTTAGTGGCCTTGGAGATGCGATATTATTAGCTAAAGATCTTGTCGAAAATGATGATAATTTCATATTTTTGAGCGATAGATATCCATTAGAAGAATATTCTCAAATTTTGTTAAATTTTCATCAAGATATATGCGATGGTGTAATAAATGTTCATCAAGTGAATAATCCTCAATTTTATGGTGTGATAGATTTAGACGAAAATGGCAATGTGAGAGAGATTGATGAGAAACCAAGTGATCCTAAATCTAATTTTGCAGTAGCGGGAGCCTATTTATTTGGAATGAATATGGTACCACGATTATTTGAATTATTAGAAGAACAGAGTAAGATCCCACTAGAAAATGGTCAAGAGCATACTATTACTCCTATTATTCAACAATTAATTGAAGAAGGTTTCAAATTAAAAACTAGTGAAATGAATCAAGAGATTTTAGATTTTGGACGACCTGAAAGTTTAATAGTTGGAAATCGTCTATTACTAGCAGAAGCCAAAATACCAGACCCCACATATGAAAAATTACATCATTCTGGTAACATATTAGATTCAAGGATTGTTCCACCTGTCTATATTGGAGAAAATACTAAAATAATTGATTCTGTTATAGGTCCAAATGTGTCAATTGGAGACCACGTAGTTTTAGAAAAATGCATTTTATCAGAATCTGTAATTGGTGATGGGGCAAATTTGAAAAAAATTATATCCTCGAGAAGTATTGTCGGAGATTATACAATTTTAGAAGATTTAATTAAGAAAAGTATTACTATTGGAGATTCTTCATATATCACTACTTCTAATTAGAGATTTTTTTAAAGATAAAAAATTAAAAAGAATTAATATTTTAAGATTTAAAGTTTGGCCTTTTATCTTGCCATGGAGATATTTCCTCAAAGCCTTTTGAAACCTGAAGTACTTTTAACTCATCTAAACGAGGACCAACAATTTGCATCCCTATTGGTAATCCATTACTAGACCACCCACATGGTATTGAGGCAGCGGGATGTCCACTCAAGTTAAAAGGAACTGTAAATGGTAACCATGCTCCTGCATCTACCTTTTTCCCATCAATTCTTTCCGGATATTGCCTATCTAAATCAAAAGCAGGACACGCTAAAGTGGGAGTTATTAAAATATCAAAATTTTTAAAATTTCGACAGATTTCTTCGTAAACCATTTCTCTTCGAATTTCTGCCCATTTAATATTATCAACTGTAAATTGAGATCCTATTTTCATGATTTCACTTAACTGAGGATCTATTTTGTCTCCCCATTGTTCTAAGTAAGGTTTTAAATTATAAGAAAATCCTGTAGTCCAAATAATCCAATGCGCCATTGCCGGACTCGGCAGCTTAATATTGCTTTCTTCAATTGACCAATTTAATTTCTCGAATTTATAAATTGCGTCTAGAATTACTTTTTCAACTTCTGAATCGAGAGCCTTAGCAAATCCAAGATCGAGTGAATATCCTATCCGTATCATATTAGGCTCATTCTCATATTCTTCTAAATAACTAAAGTTTGGTTTCGGTAATGAATATCGATCGATTATATCTTCTCCAACCAAGGCATCTAACATTAGCGCGGCATCCTTTACATATCTCACAACAGGCCCCTTATGAGTTAATGTTCCTAAATACCCCATAAATTTCATATAATCATGCGGTATTCGACCATAATTAGGTTTAAATCCATATACTCCACAGAAACTACTAGGTATTCTAATTGACCCTCCACCATCAGAACCTGATGCCAAAGGTCCTAATCCTGATGCAACAGCAGCGGCAGCACCACCACTAGATCCTCCGCATGTTTTTTCCAAGTCCCAAGGATTTTTTGTTGCTCCAAAAATCAAATTATCTGTAACCCCTTTATATCCTAAGGAAGGCGTATTTGTCTTACCTAAAATTATTGCTCCAGCATCTTTTATTCTTTTAACAGTTATAGCATCTTCATTTGGGATATTATGTTCATAAATTTTACATCCCCTTGTTGTTCTTATTCCTTCTGTGTTTTCTAAATCTTTAATAGATGTAGGAATTCCATGTAATATTCCTAATCTCTCTTTATTTTTAATTGCTTTATCTGCTTTTTTTGCTAAAGTTCTGGCTAAATCAAAAGAAGTTGTACAATATGCATTGATTATTGGATTAATTTTTTCAATTCTTTCTATAAAAAATTCTGTAACCTCCTCAGAAGAGAGCTCTTGTCTTTTTATTTTTTCTCTCAATTCCCAGGCAGATATAAAATAGATATCTTCTTTACTCATTTTCATCTTTAAATATAATAATTATAGTAGAATAAATTAGAATAGAAATTAATTTAATAATTAAGTTCTGAAAACTTCAAATAGTATATCATTTAATATTAGAAGTCCTTAGAATAAATTTTATTGGGTTTTCTTAAAAAAATTAGAATGTATTTATTAATGAATTAAAATTATTAGTTCAATAATCTTCCAAATTATTAATTAATAAATTAGAGAATCTCATTTGAAACACAAACTGCCAAATTTTTATAAATTTCATTCACAATTAGATTTACCTTTTTCTGAGACTAATATTAAGTCTATTAGGGAGATATTTCAAACTCTTGAACAAAAATTTGGACTAAAAAGAAATTCAAGACAGAAGTTCATTGACTTAGGATCAGGGAATGGAAATGTTGTGATATTTGCAGCTTTAAATTATAATATAAAATCTGTTGGAATTGAGATTAATCATAACTTAATATTGGAAGCTAAAAGCCGTATTTCCTCATTGAAAAAGGAAGAAAATTATGATAAGAACTTACTCAAAAAGATAAGATTTAAATTGGGTGATTTTTATTTACTTAATTTAAAAAATTATGATTTTATCTATATTTATTCATTACCCATGATGCACAAATTTCTCAAGCACATATTAAGTACACAAAAAATAGGTGCAATTACTATATCTCATAAATCTCGACTTGAAAAGTTTAACTCTATTTTACAAGAGAAATACTACCTAAAACATAATCAAGAAAATCATGGAAATTATACTATTTTTTATAGAAAATGTGTATGATTTAGTAAACCCTATATAAAATTATCTAATCACTAAAACAAGGTTTATAAAATCAATTATGATATTGCCTTACTTTATTAATCTAAAAAATATAATTATAAATAAAAGTAAAATTATT
>JBHLQA010000145.1:0-7794 GCA_048885285.1 Candidatus Odinarchaeota archaeon | reverse complement strand
GTAAAAAAATTGAGGAAATTCCAATTGGAGATCTTCTAATTGTAAAAACCGATCATCCCCCTGCAGCTACAGATACAATCCCTTATAACATGAAGAAAAGAGGGTATCCTGTCGAATCTAAGAAGTTGGAGCCTGGTGTTTGGGAACTTAGGATTACTAAAAAATAATTAGTATATAAAATAAAATACTTTTAACATATTTTTTTTATAATGTTAATAACTAATGTTCTATTATTCGAAGCTATTAATTTTGAAAGATTAGAATGGTTATCAGAGTGTATTTTAGAAAATTATTTACCAAATATAAGAAATTCAGAACTTAGTAATACACAAATAGGAGAAATCAACTTTTTTTTTACCGGTGACTCAATTTTTAGTCTAATAGATAAAAGGTTTAAAAAAATATGGAAAAAAATGGTAAGCCCTTCTGAAATTACTTTATATGTAGATCCAGATGAATTGGAATTATATGGATTTGATCTAGCTATGATAGATTTTAATATAGTAAGTAATGTAAATTTTTGGGATAATTTAATAGCAAAATCGAAAAATAATTTCTCTGATAATTTAATGGGCTTCTTACAATTTGATGGTCCTTATATGTCCCGTTCTTCGGTTCATATGCTTCGATTTTTAACAGCAGCACTATTAAATAATTTAAATATTCAATTATATAGCTATCTTGATGGAGTTCATTTGGGTCATAAAATGCAAAATCCTTCTGAATTTGAAAATATTGCTGAAGGTTTGATTGAAGTAAAAAATCAAGCCAATGAAAAAAATTTAGAGTTTCTCATGCTGGCATGTTCTCGTTGTGGAACTGCTAGAGGCTATTTAAAAAATGCAGATCTAAATGATTTTGTTCAATCTAATGATGTTTTATCTTCCTATTTATTTTGCAATTTAAATAAAATTATTGATAAATTTGAAGAAAATCATAATATTTATTCCAAATGTTCACTTTTAATTCAAAACCCTTATAATAAATCACATAAGAAAAATCCAAATCTAAATAAAATTAAGCCAACATTATTAATTTTTATTACACATAGTTCTTATGGTTCAGAATGGACTTTTGGGGGTCTTTCTCTGGCAGTTGCTTGTGCAAATCATGATATCCACACACAAGTAATATTTATTGAAGATGGGGTTTACTGTTTGTTTGGAGAACATACAGTATCTGAAGAAGATAAGCTTTTTAATATTCAAGAAATCATTAATGCCACTGGAGATATGGATAACTTAGAATATTTTGCTTTCTCTCAATCACTTCAACATAGGGGAATACAGTGTAATAAAGGATTGGAAGATGTTAGGATAATAAACAATAATGAGTTAGTAGAGATACTATTTTTCCTTCAAGATAATAATATTCAAAAAAGAGTGTTCTTTTTTTAAAAAATAATAAATTTTTAGAAGATGATAATGATTAAAGCAGAAATTCCTGATTACACAGAATTAACTTGTACTAATTTAATGTTAAAATTAAAAATTCTTATTAAAAAGATCCGAGAAGGAGAAATAATAGAATTTTATTCCAACAGGGAGCAACATGATAATATTAAAAAACCTTTTTCAAAAAAGTTATATTCTTTTAATGGAGAAAAAGTTGGAGTTAATAAATATCACATTTCAATATTAAAAAAAACATAGAAAAATAATAGTTATGAGTAAATTCAAAAAAATATCAAAAATATATTCAATTTTTACCAGAAATCAATGTAAATATATTATTTTTTCTGTAAACAATTCAAGTGATGAATTTATTTATATTAAACATTTGAATAACGATGTAAAATCATTATTATTTGGAAAAAATCTCCTTAATTCAATATCCAATATTCAAGATGATAATTCTATTGAATGTATTGAATGTTCTTTAGGTTCCCAAATTTTAGGGGGAATTTCATATGATAAAGGTGATTTAATAACAAATAATTTTTCATTAGAAGAATCTAATCAAATATTATCTGAATTAATTAAAGAAATAAAAAATGTATCTATATGTATTGAATTATTTTAATTTACATAATAAAAAAAGCTGAGGTGCATGAAAGAAAACAAAGCTTATAGATTAACCAACGATGTAAAAATACATGGATGAAGCTGTAAACTCGGACAAAACGATTTAAATGAGCTATTAGCAAAAGTAGGATTATTGGGAGACATTGAAGATGCTGCGATTCTTCCAATTCCCAATAGTGATTTAGTTCTTGTCAAAAATATCGATATTTTCACACCAATTATTGATGAACCAGAAATCGCTGGAGAAATTGCTGCGTGTAACGTCACAAACGACATTTTTGCAATGAATGTACCTGAGATATCAGGAATGCTTGTATTTCTAGCTATAAGTGCAAGAACTCCAATTAAGATTGCGGAGGGGATTCTAAAGGGGATTAAGTATTTTATGGAAGAAAAGATAAATTCTAAAATAGTTGGAGGACACACCATTTATAGTGAATGGCCATTACTGGGCGGAGAAGCTTCTGGATATGTACAAAAAGATGCAATTATTCAAAAGCAAGGAGTAAAAAAAGGAGATCAATTAGTAATAACTAAACCAATAGGACTGCAAGCAATTATGGCTGCTTATAGGCTTCTTAAGGATTTTCCAGAAATGCTTGAACAATATTCTAAAGCTGAACTCCAAAAATCTATTGATCTTGCTGTAAAAATAATGACAACTCCAAATCAAGATGTCGTAAAGACAATTCATTCATTCAAGGATTTTTCATTTATTCATGCATTAAGTGATATTACCGGATTTGGATTAGCAGGTCACACAGCTGAAATGCTTCAAAATTCTGCATTATCAGCAGTAATTAATACAATTCCTTCTATTAAATATTCTAAAGAGCTTTCTAATGAGTTGGGTTATGCTTTTGATGATTGTTACTGTCATGAAACAGCTGGAGGTATGCTTCTTGCCGTTGATCCCACAAAAGTAGAAGAATTTACGAACGCTCTCACAAGTAATAAAATCTCTAATTGGATTGTAGGTTCAATAGATAATGTACAACCAAGACATGTTAGAGTTGCTAAAGATGCTCAAAATCTTGAAATTACAAACTTCTAAAGATGTTAATGAAATAAGCTTAAACATTTAAAATGGTGGCTTGTTGAAAATTCCACTTGTGAAGTGGCATCAAAATTAGAATTATTTTCTTTCTTTTATTGTACCATTTAGTTTAATAATAATTTTCTTAATCTCATCTAATGCATCATCTATTAATCTCTCACCATTTTCTACATTAAAAGCAGTAATAGAAACCTCTACTTCTACAGATAAGCCAACTTTAGGATGAGTTTTAATCCATATTTGAGGATATTTTTTTTCTAATTCATTAGTATAGGCAGCAATCTGACTTTCTCCTATACCCGAAAAAAGAAAACCTTTTTCTATGAAATTACCTTGTTTTTCCTTTAATATTGGCAAAATTATCTTTCGAAAGATTGCTTTCATCTCAGCGGGAACACCAGGCAAAATAAAAAGTGTTGTGTTTTCTTCAATAATTTTAACTCCAGGAGCAGTTCCTACCGTGTTAGGTAAGGGAATAGAACCCACAGGAAGATATGCCATTTTCTCTCGTTCCTTTGTCATACCTTTGAGTTGTAATATTCCTTTTTTGTAAGCTCTTTCATAAGTCTTTTCAATTCTTTCATAAGCATGATGATCCAACTCTAAATTTCTATTTAAACCGTTTGCTATCCCCTGTAAAGTCATATCATCGAACGTAGGACCGATTCCACCTGATGTTATAATCATATTTGGTTTTCGTAATAAGATCTGTTGTATTGTACTCGAAATTGTTTCAAGGTCATCACCAATAGTAGTAATCCTTTTAACTTGATGTCCATATTTCGTTATTCTTTTTGTCATCCAATTTGAATTTGTGTCTTGAGTCTTTCCGATGAGAATCTCATTTCCAATCATTAAGAGTTCAATATTCATGAAAAAGTCATTAAGAAATTATCATTATGTTTAATTTTATAAAACTTGATATTTTTTAATTAATTTTCTTAATTACCAATCGAAAAAAAATTATTTAGAAAATATGACAATTGAAATTGATGATAGTGGTACAGGAGATATAGTAGGTGATGCTTTCATTGGTTTTTTGAGAAAAGAAACTGGAGAATTAATATTTCGAACACTCTCAGTAGATTTATTTAAAGGAGAAAATTGGAACAATAAAATGCCAATTAAAAAAACCGTAGAATTAGTTAAAGATGGATTAAAAGAATTAAATTTTCAACCAAATTCTGAAATTATTCATCTCTGTCGAGGAAATATATTTGATGATGTAAGAGCTTATTTTACAGAAGAAGGTATCAACTATGAAGATGCAATAATTGAAGGTAAATTACAGGATGCTATTGAAGGAAGACTGATCTCTCATTTTCGAAATGATTTAAACGTAAAATCAAAAAATTTAACTAAGAAAAGTGGAGCTAAACGTTTTTTTGTGTTGTTTAATTGGGTTTGTTATGATTTTTATAAAAGAGAAAAATATGTTAAATCTGGATTTAAAAAATGGAAAACTGTATGGCGAGATCGTGCGATTAAGAAATTTAATAAAATCCAAGACTCAAGAAAACAATCTCGTTATTAATATATAAACTCTAATTAAGATCTGTCCCGCAATTTTTACATTTTTTATCATTTAATGTATTCTTATCATAACCACATGCAAAACAAATGAGATTATTATTATTTTGAAGTTCCACAAAATCAATTGAAGTTGTTGGTTGTTGGTCTTCTTCTGAGCTTTCCTGCTTTTTTAATTTAATCATTTCAATTTCTTTAGCTCTAGCGTATTGTTTTTTAACAAAATCTTTATCATGAGGCGTAATTATTTTGAACTCTTTTGTTGGCTTTATTTCTTTAAATCCTTTTGGTAAGTTCTTTAAGTCAGAATCTTTAATAATTTTAGCTTTAGAATTATTTGTAGAGTTAATAACTTGAGTTTTATCTAGTTCTTTCTCATTTAAAGGAAGTTTCTCTTTTTGGAATAATTGAGATGGAATCTCTTCTACTATAACTACATCTGGTGTTTCTAAATCTTCTGATGATATTTCTTCTTTAAATCGATTTGCTTTTAAGTTTCTTATATGAGCAAAAATACCTTTTGTTCTACTAATAATCATATTTTTGAAAGAAGCACTGATTTTTGGAGACTTTGAAAAATTTAATGCCATTTGGGAGATATCTACCCATTGTTGGATCGCAGCCTCAATATCACCCTTTCTTTCAAATCTTTGGGCGATAGCAATCTTCTTTCCAAGTTCTTTATTAAATTGTGTGATATCCATGATGGAATTATTAAATTCTTCTTTAAAATACAATTTTTACAAATAAATTCGTCCTATTAAATCTGATGTTGATACAAAATTTAATATTTGTAATCACTACTAGTTATATAAGAATTTTTTCGGTCTCTAAGAACATTAATTACTTAGGAGCAATAAACTTATGTCAATAAACCCATTTTCTTCAAATGAAATAAAAACATTGAAAGAATTTATTGAAAAAAATGGATGGAAAATAGAGAAACATATTGAAAATTACTTTCGATATAGTATAAAGAAAAATAAGATAATTCTATTTACTTTCAAATATCCTATATCATTACCACTAAGGATTAATATTCCATTCGAAGTGGTAAGCTTTCAAGTTTCATTAGCTTTTCAATTTTGGAATTTAAATAAATACATGTATACTAATATTCTTTATTTTATGAAATCATTAAGAAAATTAGCTTTAAATTTAACACTTGAACATACTTTCTCATTGGATGGAAAAAAAGAACAACTTAATAATCTATTAAATTTTATAATTCCAGAATCAATTCGTAATGAAAATGAAAGTTCATGGCTTAATCGAATAAGAATTTCATTGATGAATAAGGAAAATAAATTTAAGGAGTTTTCAAATCAAGAATTAAAGGTTATTGAGAAAACCCTTCAAAATTTAGGATTAAAACCCACTTTTAAAATTCCTTGGGAGTTAAAATTTGGTATTCCTAAGATCAGAACCTCCGAAACTATATTTTTTTCAGATGATAAAAATCAGGGTGAGTTTTTTATTTTAGAGAAGGGCTATTTTACCTATATTAATAATATTGAACATAAAAAATTTTATCTAAGGGGATTAATTGATAGTTATTCTCCATATATTTTAAAAGAGTTATTCAGTACAATTCCGGAATTTAAATTAGAACTGCTTTTAGAAAATTGGATTAAATTCACACGGTTGATTTTAGATTCAGTAATAGAAATTATTGAAGCAAGAAATATTAACAAGACAGCATTAATAAGATTTCGTCCTGATAAACAACTTATCTATAATAATCAAGATTTTGTTGAAGATAAAAATAATTATCCTTTTTCTGCATTGAGTTATGAAAGTTCGATTTCAAAAGAGCTATTTCCTATTCATAATGATCTATTTAACAAACCCCCCTCTAATTTTGAAGTTATTGAATCGATAAATCAATATACTGAAGCTGAAGAATTAATTAATAACTATAGATTTGAAGAAGCTACTAAACTCCTTAATGAATCCCTAATAGTATTTAACAAAAATCAACAAAAAAAAATAATTGTATCTATTTTACTTAAATTAAGTAGAATTGCAAAATTATTAAATCACGAAGATACTACTCTAAACTATTTGCAAAATGCACTGGGAGTAGCCAAGTCAGGAGAAATTCCAATAGATTTTATTATTAAAATTCACTATAAACTAGGAGTTATATACTATAAAAGAAAGGAAATTGAGAACGCTCTAAATCATTTTAAAGTGATAATTAATTTTTTAGAAAATGAGAAAACATCATTTGATAAAGTAGAAATCTTAGGCTTAGCATACATTTATATCGGGCTAATAGTAAGAGAACAAGAAAAAGTGGAAGAATCCAGAAACTATTTCAAGGATGCTTTTCAAATTGGAAATAAAAATTTAAAAGTAAAACTAACTTATTGTCTTTTGCGTGCTATTTATTATAAAAAAAATGGAAACCTAACCCTAACACAGAAATTTTTAAAAGCTGGATTGGATACAATTGATATTAATTTTGAAGATAAGCAAATTCTCAAACGCTTAATAGATTTAAATCTTGAAATGGCAGAATTCTATATCCATTACAGAAAAGATATAAAGAGAGCCTATTCATTACTCAAGAATATTGAAAATCTCATAACACTAAAGGAAATAAATAATATGAAGAGAGCAATAAGATGGAATCTCTTGATGAGTGATTTATATAATACATCCAGTGAAAATCGTGAAAAATCGCAATTTTATCTTAACCAAAGTCAGAAGCTAAAAACGCAACTTCATACAATAGGAGTAAGTGAATAGAATAAATTTATTGTTTTATCTTCTTGAAAATTGAGATCTTTTTGCTCCTAGACTGTCTTTTTGGCCTCCAAAAACCCCCTTTAATATCCTCTGGTTATACAATTCTCGAAACCTTACTCTAGGTGGTTTTTTTTTACCAGAATTTACACCGGTACGCTCAATTTTCGGAGTTTGCATTTTAACTTTTCCCGCTTTTGTTAAGGAACCATGAGAACCAGGCATTTTTTTTAAAACCTATCTTAGTATTTATTTTTATAATAATATAACATATTAATAACTCTTAAATTTTGCCATCTTAGAATACTTCTTTTAAAAATTGGACTACTCTTTTTTATTAAAGCTTCCTATTTTATTTATAATTAAACTAAATTCTATATTAAGAATAATCTAATTAATCTATGTCAGATGAAAAAACTAATAATAATAATT
>JBHLQA010000144.1:0-7801 GCA_048885285.1 Candidatus Odinarchaeota archaeon | reverse complement strand
GGATTTAGGAACTGTAATGATTCGGGGTGCCTCAATAATATTCATAGGTCAAGATCGGGAAAAACTAATATTTGCCCAAGATGATGAAGAGAAATTAATGTATCGAGAAGAATTTGATGACGCGTAAATAAGAGGAGATGGTTAAAAATGGGAAAAGGTACACCAAGTAAGGGAAAAAAGAATAAAGCATCATCTCATAAGACTTGTAGAAGATGTGGGAAACATTCTTATCATCGACGTAAAAAATTTTGTGCCAGTTGTGGTTTTGGGCATACAGCAAAATTACGACAACCAAGTTGGCGTAACAGATATCGTGCTTTTAATGGAAAGAAATCTTTTTATAGATAAGTATATCAATTTTAGAGTTATTAACAAAGTTGCTTAATTTTCTAATTTCAACTTTTTTATATTGAATTGTATTTTAATCATATTGATAAGAAAATTATAATCTAAATTTGATTTTAATTGAATGACTCAATAATCAAAAATCTCACTAAAGAATTAGAGAGATTAAAAAATTTTAATGAAATTATCGGGAATGCCATAGTAAATCGAAACGGTTTGTTAGTCTCATCAAGTTTACCAAGAGATATCGATGGACGGAGAATTTGAGATCTAGCTGCAACCATGTTTGAAGCAATTGAAACGTCTGCTTTTAGTTTTGAACAAAACCAGATCAATAATCTGACTGTAGATTTTCAGGATTTTAAGATAATAATTTTAGGAATAGATGATAAAATGATTATTGTTTCCTTAATTGAAAACGATACAAATTTAGGATTAATTTTTATCGAAATTGAAGAAAGTATTAAAATTATAAAAAGTATCATAGCAAGTGATAACAAATTTTAAATCAAAAACAAATGGAAAGATATTCAAGGCAGATAATATCTCCTTTTATTGGAGAGAAAGGACAAGAAAAGATTTCTAAGTTAAATATCCTTCAAATTGGATGCGGAGGTTTAGGCAGTCCATTTGCATTATATCTGGTAGCCGCAGGAATAAATCAACTTACTATTATAGATGATGATATTTTAGATATCTCAAATCTGCAAAGACAAATTCTTTATAATGAGACTCAAATTGGAACAGAAAAGGTCAAATCCGCAAAAGAAGCGTTAATAAAACTTAATTCTGAAGTAAAAGTTAATGCACATAAAGATTACATTGATGACAATTCCATCAAGAATTACATAAAGGAAAAAAAATATGATTTTATTGTTGATTGTAGTGATAATTTTAAAACAAAATTTTTAGTTAATAAAATTGCTGTAGAGAATAACATAAAATGTGTCATTGCAGGAATAAAGGATTTTTATGGACAAATTTTAACTATTAATCCTAAAGTTTCTGCTTGTTATCAATGTATTTTTTCACCTGTGGAAATACCTCCGGATAAAGGTCCTTTACCAGTAATTGGGGTAACACCCGGGATTTTGGGAACATTAGAAGCCTTAGAAGTAATAAAAACAACATTAGGACTTCCTAATTTGGAAAATAAACTTCTTATGGTTAACTTAATAGATTTAAGGTTTAATATTATTGATATTGTAAAGAATGAGGATTGCATATGTTCATTATAATTTTTTAATAAAACTAAAAAGAAAATTAAAATTTAGCGAACTCTGGATTCTTTCTAAAAAATTCCTTAAACGCTTGTCCGTTGATGATGTAATCATTAGCCGTTTTTTCCGCAATGAATTCTTCATTTTCTGGAAAATCTTTTAGGAACTTAGCTGGAATTCCCGCCCATAATTGTCTAGGGGGAATTTCTTTATTAGTAGTTACAGCCCCCGCAGCGATCATTGATCCTTCATTCATTTTAGTATTATGGAGGATATTACTCCCAATTCCAACTAAACACCCATCCATTATTTCTGTTGGTCCATGAATCATTGCATGGTGTCCAATTACGCAATTTGAGCCAATAGTAACATATGTTCCCATTTCAATATGAATTGTAACATTTTCTTGGATACTTGTATTTTTACCAATCTTAATTTGCCCCCAATCGCCTCGTAGAACTACTCCAAACCATATATTTGAACGTTCTCCTATTGTAACATCTCCTATAATTACTGCTGTAGGAGCAATATAGGCAGACTCATGAATCATTGGTTTTTTCCCTGTTTTAGGACTTGGCATTATTATAGGTATAATCTTCACCTTTATTGATA
Source organism: Candidatus Odinarchaeota archaeon (assembly GCA_048885285.1). GTDB lineage: Archaea > Asgardarchaeota > Lokiarchaeia > Sigyniarchaeales > SOKP01 > Loki-b32. The sequence continues at coordinate 5,624 of JBHLQA010000144.1, read as the reverse complement.
ATTTTTAAGGTAGCAAAATAAAGCTATAAATAATAAAGTTATGATGATAAATTAAAAAAAGAAATGTTAGAAATTACCATCGTTTCAAACTATTTTTTGTCGCAAACTTTATTCCATTTTTATTCATTTTTTTCAATGAATTCATTATATTACTAGGTGGATCATCAATACCTTTAGTTAGATCTATCATAAAGAAAGTCTCAAAATTAAATTCTGCACCATCCATCGCAGTATTATAACAACAATAATCTAATGCTAAACCACATATGAAAATTCTCTTTACATTAAAGGAATTAAGATATTCCCTTAGACCCGTTTCAGTTTTTTTATCATTTTCAAGAAAAGCGGAATAACTATCTATTTTTGGATTCATTCCTTTTTGAATTATTTTATTAATCATTTTTGTATTAATTTTTTTATGAAATCGTGCACCATAAGTATTCTCAACGCAATGATCAGGCCATAGTATTGGTCCTATTGCCCCATCTTTAGAAGTGAATTCATCTCCGGGATTTTTATTTGGATGATTACTTGCAAAGGACAGATGATTTGGAGGATGCCAGTCTTGAGAGTGTACAACAATACTATCAACGAATATTTCAATTACATCATTAATATCCTTTATTATTGAATCACCTCCTTCTACGGGCATAGATCCCCCTGGGAGAAAATCATTCTGCATATCAATAACTAAAAGTGCATCATGTTTATTTAGAACAATATTTCTTTCAGTCTTTAATTCAACACCATAAAAATTTACCATACTAATCTCCAACCTTTTTAACTAATTAGAATATTTCGCAGACCTTTAAAACTGAATGAAAAAACACATAATCTATAATTTTTGATAATATTTATTTTAATATCCTAAAGAAAAAAAAGTAAAAAAAAATCAATTAAAAATTTTGCATCATTAACCATTGAGCATATAGCTGGGATACTTGCATCATAAAATTTGCATCATCTAAGGTGCCACTTTTTAATTGAGTTATAAGACTTGCAATTTCTTTCTTTTTACTTGAATGAAATATCCTTATTCGATCAGAATCTACGATTTCTTCTAGCATGTTCATAAATGTGTCCCAATCTATTTCTGTTGGAATAGCAATAGGACTTTCTTTCTCCTCCGGTTTTTTGATCTTAAATATCCGTTGCTGTGCGTAGAATTGCTTAACATATTCATAAATCTGCTCACATGCTTTTTCAAAATCCTGTGGATTATATTCAATACCAGGAGGTTGTGAGAGATCTACTGTGGCTATATCTTGCCATGAAACATCTATTCCTTTTATGGGTAACACGGGAACATTATATTTTCTAGAAAGTTCTAACTCATGAGCACAATCTACTGAATTGAATACCGACTTATTAGTACCTAAGAAAAATATAACATCACTAATAGGGACATTCTGATCCATAAATTCATCTATATTTCCCGATAAATCTTGTTCGCAGAGAAGTACATCATATATTTCGGGTTTAGATTCTAAATATTCGCCTAATGCTACTAATTTATAAGGTTCATAGTCAACAACTGCATGTGATATAAAAATTGCCATACATGCTCTTTGTTTGAGATAATCTTGTAATGTATCCATATCCCGTTTGATTATTTGTTTTTCTTCTTCTGATAATGGGTTATCTTCAATATCTAACTTCTCTAATGTTTCGAGTGACCATAAAATATATGGCAATGCTTTAAATTTATTACTCTTCAAAGAGATAATGCGAATATTTGAAGTACCAATACTCTCTGGTAAGTTTTCTATTTGATTTTTATCAAAACTGATACTTGTTAGAGTTACACATCGTCCTATTGAGAATGGGATAGAGGTTAAATTATTCCTGTTGGCAAATAATCCACTGAGGGAGGTCATTCTATCAAAACAATCAGGTATTGATACTAATAGATTGTCGTTAATATTTAAAATTGTTAATGATGATAAATTACATACTTCAGACGGTAAATTGGTTAATTGGTTTTTATTTAGTGTCAATTTTTCAAGACTTTTTAAATCTCCTATCTCAATAGGCAATTTTTCAATTTCATTTCCTTCTAAATTTAGTTCTTTTAATTTCTCTAACTGTCCAATAGTTGTAGGTAATGTTTTTAACTTTCCATTTGATACTACAAGATACCATAATTCCTTTAATGACCCAATTGATTCAGGAAGCGCATTTAAGGGAGTATTTCTAATATCAAGATAAGATAATTTTTCAAGTTCACCAAAATTTACTGGTAAACTATTAATCTTACAATCTTGAATATTAAGACGCTCTAATCCTTTCATGAGAGCGAATGAATTGGGTAAAATTGTTATATCATTACCGCTTAGATCTAATCCAAAGACTTTATCCAAATTTCCTATTGATTCAGGGAGGATTTCTAATTGATTATTTCCCAAATCTATAGCATTCAAATTTCTTAATTTACCTATTGATTCTGGAATCCGTTTAACTTGATTATTCTCAAAACGAAAGATCTTCAATGATACCAAATCACCAATACTTTCAGGTAAGGCTTTAAGGTTATTATCTTTTACAAGAAGAGTTTGTAGATTTGATAATTTGCCAATGGAGTCAGGTAGAATTCGCAGTCCCATTGAACTGATCTCCAAACTCTCAAGAGAAGTAAGTTCACCTATAGAGTCGGGTAATTGAGAGATCCGAGTTACTCCTAAATCAAGAGAAATAAGCGATTTAAGTTTTCCTATAGCAGAGGGTAAATCCTCGATATTATTATGTCTGAGTGATAATTTTTTAAGGGCAAATAGATTATATATACTTTCTGGAACATGGGTAAGTCTATTGTCACTTAAATCAAGTTCAGTTAAAATAGTACAAGCTTCGATTTCCACAGGGATCTCCCTTATTTTATTAGTACGAAGATCCAATTTTTCAAGATTTTTTAAATTTGAAATCCAGCTGGGTAATTCTTTCAATTCATTTACTCCCAAATCGAGTTGTTTAAGAGAATTACAGTTAGCTAAGCTAGATGGAAGCTCATAAAGGTTATTTTGTTGAGCAGCAAGCCATTCTAAATTCATTAATTCACCAATAGAATCTGGGATAGTTTCAATTTTATTACCATAAAAAAGTAATGAATGAAGTCTTTTGCAATTCCCAATATTCTCAGGTAAACTAGTAAGAGTTCCTCGAGTAACTTCAATTCGAGTAATATGGTTATCTTCAACCCTAAAATTATTAGAACTCCAATCTGATCCCATTTTTTGTTCTAAATCCTGAAGAACTTCTATCTCTTCTATGGGAAGTGTATAGTCCATGTATTGATCACTCACTGTTGCTCACCTCTATAAAATTGTGCCATAACCTTCTTTTGTTGCATAAATCCCATGAATAAACCTGAAAGTTGAGTAAGAAACAATCCTTCTCCACCAATTTTTGCTGATTGTAAGCTATTGCATATTCCTGTTAATGATGGCTTGTTCTTTTCATAAAATTCTTTCATTTCAGACAGATGGATGATACGATCAAGTTCAGCTTTAAAAGTACCAAAACCTGTAGGATCACTAATCTCCGCAGCTTCTTCTTTTTTTAAGATTACAGATTTATCTTTAAAGATATTATGAGAGCGTTTTAATTGTTGAATATAGCTATAGACATTTTCACAAAAACCATTAAAATCCTCTGGAGTAAATTCATGACCCAACTCACGACTGAGATCTACGATTGCTAGATCGCCCCAACCAACATCTAAACCTTTTAAAGGAACTACTTCAATACCTTGGTTTTTAGCTTTTTTTAAAATTTGAACCATATCTGGAGAATTAATAGACCCAGCGGTAGCAAGGAATAAAACTAAGTCTGTAGCATTAAGATTAGCCTCTATGGGAGGAAGAATAGCAAATATTTCGCTTTTTTCTTCCAGAAACATTGCTAAGTCTGATATACGATGAGATTCCGCATCTATTTCTGTATAAATCAGCATAATTGCAATACTTGCACGTTGACGACAATATTCTAAAATTGCGTTAGTATCTCTTTGAGCAATTTCTTGTTCTTCCTCTGAAAATTGATTTTCTTTTATGCCCAACTCCTTTAGAGATTCCATTGTATATATAAAATAGGGAAAATTTTTAAGTTGATTATTAGATATATTTAGAACTGTTAATGGAAGTTTTGTGATTACTTCTGGTATTTCTGTTAGCTGGTTTCCACCTAGATATAATCGTTCTAATGATCCCAAATTTGCTATTGAAGGGGGGATTTCTGTTATTTTATTAGCTCCTATATAAAGCATATTTATTGATTTAAGCTGGTCAATGCAATCTGGAATTTTTTCAATAAAATTATATGAAAGGTCTAATTGAAATACTTTTTCTAATCGACAAAGGGAAAGAGGAATATTTGAGATTCTATTCGATCTCAGGCTCAAAAAACTCAAATCAGTTAATTCTCCAATAGATTCCGGAATTTCAGGTATTCGATTTGTATCTAAGAAAAGTTTTTGAAGAGATTTCAATTGTCCAATATTATTCGGCAATGATCTCAACCCATTTTCCTTAATATTGAGAATTTTTAGTTTTTTCAAATTACAAAACGAATTAGGAAGTTCTAAAATTCCATTGTATATGGCTTTATCATCATTTGTGGACCAAGAACCCTCTAAATCCAATTCTTCTAATTCTATTAGATTCCCAAAACTTTCGGGTAAAGCATCGATTTTATTCCACTTAAGTGCTAAGATTCGTAATTTTGATAAATTCCCAATTGTATCAGGTAAAATATCCAATTCTTTCATTACTAAATTTAGACCAATTATGCGTCTATTATCACACACGAAACCGAAATGGTTCACTTTTACTGGGCGTTCAGATACTTCTTTCCCATATTGCTTATTAATATCTTCAATACTTGGTTGGGATGTCTGAGTTTGTAGACCATATTGCGCAAGCATGTTTTGTATATTTTGATATATAGATTTTGCATATTGTTTAGCCGATTGAATTGCCATTTCTTCACTCATTCCTAATAATGGGGTTAATCCTGCAAAAGTAGGATCATTTGCACCTAATTCTTGTATTCCAACATCTATAGTGGCTTTTAATTGAGATTGATATTCAGGTGTAATCATTGAATTATAATATTTGATACTTTCTTTTTCTAAATCTTCAAGTGATATTTGAGAATACATAATTTCATTTATTCTATTGATAGCTTCTTTATTTATAGCTTGAAGTCTGAAATTTTCTTGCATAAACTTAGCCATTGCTTTTGCTTTTTGTTTTGCTTTAGCTTCATCCATTTCTAACATAGATTTCATTTGTTGGATAGAAGGATGATTTTCTCCCAACATAGGAATTAGAGAATTAAGCTGTGTTTTAATGTTTGATTGCATTACTGGATTTATTTGAGCTATATATTGGCTTTCATAGGTTTTTTCTAATTCTTCTAATGACAATTGTGCCAATCTTTCTTGTTCAGCTACTTGAGTTTTAAGAGCTTGAGTCTGGGAATTTAGAATTGTCTGTGCATCCATCTGAGTCGTTTGAGGTTGATGTGATTGATAAACTTCGGCAGATTTTCTTCTGGTTTCATCTCTATCTTCACGACATGGAATTGCTTCACCTATAAGTTTTTCTATCTGCTCGAGAAATTTAACT
>JBHLQA010000143.1:7434-7754 GCA_048885285.1 Candidatus Odinarchaeota archaeon | reverse complement strand
TTATTTAGGTGTAACATTTTTAATTTGCTTAAATTGCATATAGAATCAGAAAGATGCTTAATATTATTGTTTGATGCAAATAAAATCTCTAAATTTTTAAGATTCCCTATCGATTGGGGTATAGAATTAATATTATTAAAACGAAAAATGAAACTCCTTAGAAATTTGAGATTTCCAATTTGTTCAGGTATACTCACTAAATTATTATTTTCAACATTTAAAACTTCCAATTCTACCAAATCCCCAATAGTAGCAGGTATATCAGTCAATTTATTTCTTCGAAGGTTTAAATATTCTAAATTTCTTAATTTCTGTATGGA
>JBHLQA010000143.1:0-7424 GCA_048885285.1 Candidatus Odinarchaeota archaeon | reverse complement strand
TATAATAATTGAATATAGTATTGAAATTGTTTTTAGATTAGGGAGTTCTGTTATACAATCAGGGAATTCATTAAGATTTAAGTATATTAATCGAAGATGATAGATGGAGCCATTTTTTGCTACAATGAAATTTTCATCATAATCTCCTTTTTTTTTTATCTGAATATCTTTTTATTTTTTTCCCAATTCTTCTTTCAAGTAAATTTAATACCCTCTCATCTTCTTTTTGTAGCATAATTTAACCTCATAATATATGATTTGACGCTAGTATCCGTATTTAAAACTTAGAAATAAGACATTCGAAATATAATTTCAATCGATCTGATTACGATATTTTTGAAATCTAACACCTTTTTTTTCTAAATCCTTTAACATCTTAGGGAGCATCGTAATCTTATTTCCTTCAATTACTAGATATTTGAGCGATGTTAGCTTTGTTATTGACTCTGGGAGAAATGTTAATTGATTTCCAGATAAATACAGGTATTTAAGCGCTTGTAGGGTCCCTATTGATTCTGGGAGTGTTGTTAACTTATTAAACCTTAAATCAAGTAATTGGAGTGATGTTAGCTTTGTTATTGACTCTGGAAGAAATGTTAATTGATTTGCAGATAAATACAGGTATTTAAGCGCTTGAAGGTTACCTATTAATTCTGAGAGTGTTTTTAACTTATTCGAACTTAAACATAACGATCTGAGCGATGTTAACTTTGTTATTGACTCTGGGAACGTCGTTAACTTATTATCATCTAAGCTTAATCCTTGGAGAGATCTTAAGTTTCCTATTGACTCTGGGAGAATCGTTAACTTATTATCCTCTAAGAATAATTCTTGGAGAGATCTTAAGTTTCCTATTGACTCTGGAAGCGTTGTTAACTTATTACTCATTACATCGAGTTTTTGGAGCGATGTTAGCTTTGTTATTGATTCTGGGAGTGTTGTTAACTGATTCGAACTTAAATATAATATTTTGAGAGATGTTAAGTTTCCTATTGACTCTGGGAGAGTCATTAACTGATTCTTATACCCACTTAGTGTTTGTAGTGATGTTAACTTTGTTATTGACTCTGGGAGAGTCGTTAACTTATTCTCCTCTAAATATAATATTTTGAGAGATGTTAAGTTTCCTATTGACTCTGGGAGAATCGTTAACTTATTATCCACTAAGAATAATTCTTGGAGAGATCCTAGGTTTCCTATTGACTCTGGAAGCGTTGTTAACTCATTACACATTACATCGAGTTTTTGGAGCGATGTTAAGTTTCCTATTGACTCTGGGAGTATCGATAAAAAATTATACCCTAAATTTAGGATTTTGAGTGTTTTTAGGTTTCCTATTGACTCTGGAAGTATCGATAAAAAAGCTTTATATAAATTTAGTATGCCACCAATAACATACTTTTTTTTTTCATCATATTCTATAAATTCACAGTTCTCAAATAGCGATTCAAATTCTTCTTCAGCAAAATAATTTAAATACCCTTCTTCTATTAAATATTCCACTACAGGCAAATAACCACTCGTAATTCTTTTAGTGATTTCGTCCTTAAAAATATTCTTAGCAATTGATTCCCCTGCTTCTGTTAGTTCTCTTAACAACGGAAAGGCTATACTGCTATGAAGAAGCCTTGTATCATAGTCATTTTCAACCCATGCTTGAAGATTTGAACAATGTCCCCAAAACTCTGTTTCTGGTGGGATTTTATCGCTTCTTACATCATTATGAGGTTCTAATGTATTGTCTAATTTCTCTAATGCTTCGTCAATTGATTCAATTTCCTCTAAACTCGTAATTTCCTCAACTGGAATATCCAAGAGCAAAAATTTACACTGGTTAAAGCGTTTCCCTTTCACATAAATAATAGTTGATTCTTCTTCTAACTTGAGTGTAATATAATCATTTATGCTAAATTCGATCATAATGCTACTTGAACTGATCTTTCACTCTGAATTTTAATTTTATTTTATTTTTAGTAATGGTTAAAAATATTTAAACAAAATTTTAATAAAATGATTATAAGATAAATAAGATTTAGGTTTTTCAAAAGTAGATGTTACCATATAATGCTAATTCAAGAAATACTTACGACTTTAGTGTTAAAACTTGTTAAAAATTAGTAATAATAGCTCTTTGAGGAATTTAAACTCCCCTACTGACATTTATTCACACTCAAAATTACGGGAATACTTTTCAAAAGTAGTTCGTTAACATTTCCAAGCCCCATTATAGATATTTCTACACGCCTAAAAAAGGAAATGTGAAGAATTAGTTTTCATCAATCTACTTCCCAACATTCGACATTAATATATGAGAGATTTTCTGGGTTAAAATCATTGAGTAAAAAGGTAATTGCTCGAAATAAAAATAGGACAATCTCTTCTGTTATATATTTTTGTTTATCATAGAAGACTTTTCGTTTGATCAGAAGTTTTCCTATGGAAAAATAAGCAAAAAAAAACTCAATAATTTAAAAATGTCCGCATTAACATTATTAGAACGAAAATGCCTTAGAAAAGGAGTTGCCATTAGAAAAGTACACCCTGCATACACTTCTCTCATCGACAAGTATAAATATTCACGATTATCTAACTTCTCTACTCATGTATTAGCAAGTTGTGTAATAGCTCGAAAAGGTCTGGGCTTTAAGGAAGAACTTCCACCTCATTACAAGTGGTTACTTGCACAAGTCGGGGATATGATAAAACCTCGTTTGAAACCAAGTAGTCCCTACCGTAATTGGGCGAAACTTCATGATCTTTTCAAGTATAGCGAGATAACGTCCTTCAAGGCTTCCGAAGTAATGAAAAAAACATTACAAATGAAGTATACCTTGAATTCGGCGACGAGCGAACAGTCTGATAACCTTAGGGCTGGTTTTTCCCCTTCGGGAAAGATTGAAGATTGGCATAAATTTTGGAATTTTATAAAAATTACCAATTATTTATAAATAATTAGAAGGTTGTCTTTTAAAAAATGCTAGAAGTAAATTTATCTGGGTTAAAATTAAAATCTCCTATTATTTTAGCCTCAGGTATTTTAGGAGTCTCTTCTTCTTCAATGAAAAGGGTATTCGATGCGGGAGCAGGTGCTATTACTACTAAATCTATCGGACCAAAACCAAGAAAGGGTTATAAAAATCCATCTATAATTGAAATATCTCCTGGAACTTTTATGAACAGTGTTGGCCTAGGCAATCCCGGAATCAGAGAATTTATCTCAGAAATAAATGAGATTAAAAAATATAAGATTCCACTAATCGTGAGTGTATTTGGAAATACTAATGATGTATATCTTGATGTAGCAATTAAAGCAGAAAAAGCAGGTGCAGATGCTATTGAAATTAATATATCATGTCCACATGCGGAAGTTTCTTCTATAGGAATTGATAAAGATTTAACGTTTGAAATTGTAAAAATCCTAAAAAATAAACTTTCGGTTCCTCTTTTTGTTAAACTCAACCCAAATGTAACAAATTTAGTAGAAATTGCTCTGGCAGCGGAGAGAGGAGGGGCGGATGGGGTAGTTGCTATAAATACTTTATCAGCAATGAAAATTGATGTGAATACTAAAAGACCCATCTTATCTCATGGGAGTGGAGGCCTTTCTGGGAAAGCAATACAACCCATTGCTGTAAAAAAAGTATTTGATTTATATAAAGCTTTAAAAGTACCAGTTATTGGTTGTGGTGGTATAAATTCTTGGCAAGATGTAATAGAATTCTTTTTAGCTGGAGCTTCAGCAGTGCAAATCGGTACAGCACTATATAAAACAATCAATATTATTTCTGAGATTAATAATGGTTTAGCTCAATACCTTAAAGATAATAAATATAACTCTATTAATGATTTAAAAGGATTAGCTCATCAGTTTAAAACTCAGGAGGTGCCCGATTTTGACTGAAAATACAATAAAGACAGTGAAAATACAAAAGATTATTGATGAATGTAAAGATGTGAAAACACTTGTTTTTAATATGAAAATTGGAAATAATGAAAAATACATTACTCCTAAACCTGGACAATTTGTAATGATATGGGTGCCTGGCATAGATGAGGTACCAATGTCCCTATCTGGATGTGATAATAATGGAAATTGGGCAATCACAGTAAAAAATGTAGGAGAATGTACAAATGCTATGTTTAACTTAAGTATTGGAGATTATATTGGTGTAAGAGGTCCGATGGGAAATCACTTTGAAATATTAAATAATAATTCACAAAAGATCTTCTTAATTGGGGGTGGAATTGGGATGGCACCTCTAAAATTCCTTTCCACCCAACTTACTAAAATGAAAATAAAACATAGTATCATAGAGGGAGTACAAAATGAAAATGAAGTTATGTTTCAAGATTATTTTCAAGAATCAATAAAAAATTACTCTGAAATTCACTATTGTACTGACGATGGAAGTTATGGAAATAAAGGACTGGTCTCTGATTTTTTTAAAAAAATGTTAGATAAAACGAAAAAAACTGATCTTTCAAATATAGTGATTTATTCCTGTGGTCCGGAAGTATTGCTTTATAAATTATTTCAAATATGTCAAGAATACAAAATTCAATTCTATGCAAGTCTTGAAAGAATAATGAGATGTGGGTGTGGATTATGTGGATTATGTGCCTTAGATCCATTAGGACTACTTGTTTGTAAAGATGGTCCTATATTTAATTCAAAACAATTAGAAAAAATTAAAGACTTCGGAAAATATCAACGTGATTTTACAGGAAAAAAAATTTTAGTTAATTGATTTAATTTTCTTGATTTTCTCTTTTTGATTTTTTTTTTAATATATTAGATTTCGTGAAAATCATCTCTAATTCTGATATTTCTTTTTTCTAATTTTTTTCTTAAAGAACAAAATCAAATCTAATCAAATCTTACCAATTATTAATAATTTAAAGATTAGTTTTATAAAATTAATAAATTAAATAAAATTGATAGAAATTATAATAAAGTTTAATAAATAATTCTATGTGCTTCTATATTACATCAACGCTTCCAAAAAAGGTTAAATTAGAAGATTTAGAAGAAGTTTTTAAAAAATATAATATGGCTTTTAAATCGATAAAGAATATATCAATTCAGGATCAATTAAGACCGGAGGAACTTTATTTTAGAGCAACTAATGCTTATTGTGATTGTAATACTATATTGGGTGCCCTAAACACTTCTGAAGAATATAAAAAATTGCTAGATTCTGAAAAGATAAGGAGTTTAAAAAAGAAAAAGTGGACATCGGAACAAATTGATATCTGGATTCGTGAAAAAATTAAAGGGAAAAACCCAAAATTTGAGAAACTTACTGAGATCGAAAAAGAAAATGAAATAAAAAGATGGAAAGACTTTATTCAAGAGATATTAGCATCAAAAAAGGTTAAGAGAATTGGAATTTTAAAGCACTGGTATAATTCAAGTCTTTCTGAGGAAAAATTTAAAATTAGAGAATCTAAACAAATACAAATAGACCAGCTAAATAAAAATTTACTTTTAAATTTAGAAGAAGATATTCTTTATGAGTTTATCCCAATTTACAAATATTAATGATATATAATCGTATTTAGACTATTTTTTCAAGATTACTTATTTATTAAATAATTATCTTTTAAACAATTTTAAAAGCTTTTTTCATTTCATTGACTGAGCAATAACGATTTTCAGTTTATAGGTCATAGTTTTTCGAAAGAATTAATTAAAACAATATAACGCGGTTTATGCACATTAGATCCATTATACTTGCTGGATTATAAGGATGGACCGATTTACAATCTGGAAAAACTCCAAAAAGTATAAGATTTCGGGAAATATCAAAGAAACTTCACAGGTAAAAAAATTAATATTTAATTTATTAATTAAGAATATTACCTACATTCTCAATTAATTTTTTAAAGAATTGTTCTTCTTCCATTTCATGTTTTAATATTCCTTGTACTCTTCGAATTCGCATCTTTAACCCCGGACTTAAGTCTGTTTCTCTTAAGTATATTGCTAAATATGGTTTTTTTTCGTTCATAGCAAGATGTATTTCATCTTGAGTATTATCCGACTCCATTACATAAGGTGATATAAATGAAAGAAATAAGCTGCAGTTTAGCAATTTTTCTGCTATAGTATTACACCAATCTGTACTTAAGGGAATTCCTTCATCATACCAGATTCGAAAACCTTCATTATCTAATTTTTGTAGAATGGGATATACCTCCGCTTTATCTTTATGAGTATAACTTACGAAAATAAAATTTTTATCTCCCATATATGCTGAGAAAGGAGGTTCAACTGACAATTCTGCCGTGGATTGTTTTAAATTGCTTTTAAGATAAGTTTCTAAATCTTTTTCGTTTTTGGGTAGACTTGGATCATTAAAATCACCAAATTTCTTTAAAATTTTTTGAACATGCTTAGGATTGTTCATTATTTTAGAAATAACATTATAATTATCTAATATTATTTTTGTTAGCTTTCCAGATTCTGCTCTTTCTTTTGGGATTTTTACAATTAAGCTTACAACCTTTGTTGTTACCCAAGTTTCAACACCAATTTCTTCATTAGACAAATCTTTTGTCGTTTTACCGGTATATTCTCCTCCCCACTCTAAAGTAACCAGCTCATCATTAATAAATATTTTATAATCACCTTCTAGCATAATAGCTGGATCCTCTTTGAACAAACTTTGAGTAGCTACAAGCTCTATTCTTTTTTGGATTGAATTAAAAAATTTTTTACTAACTTTAAATGGTAAATTATCTGATGTAATGATTTTTTTTCCTATTAACATGAGATAAATTGCTGTCTGGTGCAAGCATAATCCTTTTTTTTTCCCAATAATACAAGAACAGCTTCTTTTTACAGCACTGTCGACAATTTGAAGGGAAGCTTTTTGAGATCCATATTTACTTGAAAACCAGACGTTATATCCTTTTCCACCTCCTATAATAACAGCATTTTGAATTTTCTCCACCTTATGCTCTCCGCTAATTAGTGATACTGCATTTAGTAATAATTGTTTTGCAAAATCCTTTTCAAAATCTTGGTATAATCTCTTTTTTTCATTATCCTCTAACGATGAGTCAATAAAATTCACTAATTCCTCCTTTTTAAGGCTTGAATATCCTTTCAATTTCTTTTCTTTGCTAATAGCACCTTGATTATATGCCTTTATTATTTCCTTAATTTTTGGAATGGTCAGTGATTTCAAAAATGTCTCAAATGTGAAAGGCTCTAATCCTTTTACTTTAGGTTTCTTTTTTCCCATATTTTATCAAATTTATTTTCTGTAAAAAGTTCTCCTATTGATTATAAATGAATATTTTTTGCATAAAAATTACAATAATTTGCAATATCTCCTATTGGAATCTTGATCTGTAGAGAAAGATTACTCTTTATTTCAGACGTCCTTAGGAATTTGAAAGATTTTAGAATAAATTAA
>JBHLQA010000142.1:0-7834 GCA_048885285.1 Candidatus Odinarchaeota archaeon | reverse complement strand
ATATAATTATAGCAAATTCTTTTAAATTTTTAAATATCATGTCTGGGACTATAGATGTTATATTGTTTCGTTACTCCTTGCCATATCCTGTTAAGACTAAAACAGTTCTGCATCTTGCAGCTATCCCTGTTTGAATATCAGTTAATGTATCCACAACCATATAAGATTCCGTTAAATCAATATTATATTTTAATTGTGCTTTTAAAATCATTCCAGGATTTGGTTTCCTACAATCACAGGATCAGTGAATTCGGGATAGTGAGGACAATAATAGATATCATCCAATTTTATATCATTTTTTTCTAAGATTTTATTCATCTTGCAATGTATTGCTGTAAGAGTTCTCTCAGTAAAAAGGCCTCTAGCTATGTCTGCTTGATTGGTAATAATAATTAACAAGAACCCTTTTTGTTTAAGAATTTTTAATGCTTCAATTGAACCTTCGATAAATTTAAAATTCTTCGGATCTGAAAGATAATTAACTTCTTTATTTATCACACCATCTCGATCTAAGACGATTGCCTTATTTTTATTAACCATTATAATCAGAATCTTTAAGTTGTTTAATAATATCGTTTGGATTTTTAGCATTTAGAATGGCACTAGAACTAGAGAGGATATCTGTATTTTCTAATAGTTTTGCATTGGTTGGATTAATTCCACCATCAATATCAATGATAAAATTGTGTTTTTTCTTATATTTCGCCAACTCATTTACTTTTCTAATACTATCCAATAAAAATTTCTGACCTGACCAACCAGGGTTTACACTCATTATTAAGACAAGATCGATTTTTTCAAGAAAAGGAACAATTTCAGAAATAGGCGTTTCTGGATTTAGAGCAAATCCTATCTTTTTGTTTTTCTTTCTTATCTCTTCTATTAAAAGATTTTTATCACTATCGGTTTCATAATGAAATAAGAAAATATCAATAAAGTCAACAATTTTTTTAATATAGTCAAAAGGATTTACAACCATTAAATGGGCTATTATAGGATTTTCATAAGTCTCTTTTAGAGCTTTAAAGACATCTAGATTACTATTTGTATTATTAACAAATTTTCCATCCATAACATCTACATGAATATAATCAAAACCATCTATTCCTTTTAAGATATCAGATGTAAAATTTTCTTTTGCATGAATAGAAATTGCTATTTTTTTCATGAAATGTCAATTATTCAAATAGTTCTTTTTCCACTAAATAACAAATAATATGCCCAACGGTTATATGCCCTTCTTGAATCCTTGGAGTATCAGTTGAAGGTATTTTTAAACAAATATCTGTAATTTCCTCAATTTTACTATGTTTGCTACCAGTAAAGCCTACTGTTGTAGCACCTTTTTCCTTAGCTTTTTTTAATCCTTTTATTACATTAGCTGAGTTTCCAGATGTACTAATTCCAATAACGACATCTCCTTCTTCAACAAATGATGAAATTTGTCTTTCAAAAACAAATTCATAACCAAAATCGTTTGCTGTAGCAGTAAGAGTAGATGTGTTAGTGTGAAGAGCAAGAGAGGGAAGGGAATCTCGATCTTTATAGAATTTTCCTACAAATTCAGCAGCTATATGCTGTGCATCTGCTGCACTCCCACCATTACCAAAAAGAACTACTTTTTTCTTATTCTTATAAGTATCTATTATTTTATGAGAAATATGTGCAATTATTGGAGATAATTTTTTAATCTCCTCTGTAATAATTTTATTTTCGTTTAAGATCGATATAATTTCATTTTCCATCTTATAATCACTTCTATTAAATTATTCACACTTAATTAATTTCCCATACTTCAAGACCATTTGGATTAAAATGAAAATTAACAATTTTTCCTCCAATTTTTTCTAACTCTTGAATTACTTTAAATTTTTGATTAGGTTCCGAAAATAATAATAAATGCCCTCCACCTCCAGCACCCAATAACTTTCCACCGAGAACACCAAATTTTCTTGAAGTTAAATAAAAATTTTCAATATTTTTATTTGATATTTTGTCACTTAAACTTTTTTTTGCAATCCACCCCTTATGCAAGAGTTCTCCGAATTCATTGATATTATTCAAATTATTAGATTCCACAATAGTTCTCATAGATTGGGCAACATCTTTTAAATCTTGCATAGCTTCCAAATAGGATTTTTTTTCAATTTCATACCCTTTTAATACTTCATCCTGAATATCAGAAGAAAAATGAGAACCTCCAATATAACACAATATTAAGCAAAATTGAAGTTCATTTATCATTTCAGCACTTGTATCAATCGGGATTACTTTCACAATTTCAGAAAATTCAATAAAATTAAAGCCACCATAAGCAGCGGCAAATTGATCTTGATATCCTCCTTTTTGTTTTAATTCGATTCGCTCAATATCATATGCCTTTTGCGCAATTTCATGGTTTGAAAATCCTATATTATAGTATCTATTAAGAGCACCAATTAAAGCTACAGATAAAGAAGAAGATCCTCCCATTCCAGAACTCGCAGGTAATTCTGAGTAAATATAAATATCTAATCCATCATCCACATTTAATACATTAATAATTCCTTTAAATAATTCAAAATCAGTTGAGTAATCTTGATCTCCAATTTCAAATAGGTATTCTTCTCCTAGATTTAGAGAAAAAATTCGAACTTTTTTATCATTCCTAGGTTTTAAAGTAATATAGATATGACGATCAATTGAAGTACTTATAACACATCCTCCATGTTCAATGCAATATGGAGCCATATCTGTTCCTCCTCCTCCAAAACTTACTCGAAATGGAGCTTTTGAACGAATGATCATAATAATTTATTAATTCAATAATTTATGTAATTATCAAATAATTTCATATTAAATTATTAAAAAATTTGTTTATTATACAATTCTTTTACTTTTTACTAAAGAATTTTTAAGGTATTTTGTTAAGAGTATTTAAGAAAAATCAATATTATTGAGTTATGATATTGTTTAATTTAAATAATATCTTATGAACTATTAAAATACATATGATAAGGTTTGTTAACTTTTTATGTCAAAAAAAGTATTAATTACGGGAGGAGCAGGATTTATTGGATCTCATCTAGCGGATATATTGATTGAACAAAAGAATTATGATGTATCTATTCTTGATATTTTAGATGATCAAGTTCATGGAAAGACAGATAGTCCTCCAAAATATTTAAATAAAAAAGCAAAATTTATCAAAAATTCAGTTACAAATTATAAAAAATTACAGGAATTAATACAACAAAATGAAATTATCTTCCATTTAGCTGCAAAAGTAGGTGTTGGACAATCAATGTATCAAATTAAAAAATACACAGAAAATAATATTCTTGGTTCGGCAAATCTGCTTGATATTTTAGTCAATAGCGAACATAATGTTAAAAAATTAGTAATTGCATCATCAAATACCGTATATGGAGAGGGAAAATCTCAGTGTAATAAGTGTGGAGTAATTTTTCCAAATCTGAGAGAGATAGAACAATTGAAAAAGAAAGATTGGGATTTATATTGCCCAAAATGTGGATCAAAGGTTAAACCACTTTTAACTGACGAAAAGTCAAGATTAAATCCAAGTTCAATATATGCTTTTTCAAAACAGGCACAAGAAAAAATTGCTCTATTAATTGGTAACACATATGGAATTAATACAACAGTACTAAGATTTTTTTTAGTTTATGGTATGAGACAATCATTATCAAATCCATATACAGGAGTATGTGCTATTTTTAGTATTAGAGCACTTTACGGAAAACCTCCAATCGTTTATGAAGATGGTAAACAATCAAGAGATTTTGTTAATGTAAGTGATGTATGTCAAGCTTTAATTCTTGCTATGGACAAAAAAGCAGCAAATGGAGAAATCTTCAACGTTGGTACAGGAATTCCTATAACTATTAAGGAAGTAGCAGAAACTATTACTCAAAAAATAAATCCAGAATTAAAACCAGTCTATAATCAACAATATAGGATTGGTGATATTAGACATAATTCAGCTGATATTTCAAAAATAAAAAATAAATTAGGTTATTCACCAAAATTATCATTTAAAGAAGGTATTGATGATTTGATAGTGTGGATAAAATCAAAAAAAGATGATGTTCATGAACCCTCCCAAAAAGCTATAGAAGAATTAAAAGAAAAAGGATTATTACAATAAATATCTATAGATAATTTACTTGTGGTTTAGAGTGAAAAATATACTTATAACAGGAGCAAATGGTTTTCTAGGCTCTCATCTAACTGATTTTTGTATTAATCAGGGATATAAAATATACGGTATTGATCTTCCTAATGGTAATTTACATAATTTATCTCATTATACAAATAAAAAAGTCCAATTTCTTCCTGAAGAAAAAAAAGATTTTTTAGGTGCTTTAGTTCAAATTCCTACTACTAATGAAAATTTTGTATTTTTAGAATGTGATTTAAACAATCATAATTTATTAGAAAGAATAATCAAAGAAACTGAGCCAAATTATCTATTTCATTTTGGAGCACAACCACTTGTTATACCATCGTGGGAGGATCCCGTAGGAACAATAAAAACAAATGTAATTGGAACAATAAATATTTTTGAAACTATTAAAAAATATAAAATAAGTACAAGGGTAATTACAGCTTGTACAAGTGCAGAATATGGAACAACAACATCACTTAATAGACCATTAAAAGAGTCAGATCCATTATTGGCTATTCATCCTTATGGTATTAGTAAAATTGCTGCTGAATTACTTGCTAGACAATATTATATAAATTTTGGAATTGAAGCAATAAACATTAGATTTTTTAACCAAACAGGTCCTAGAAAAAAAGGAGATGCATGTGCAGATTTTACAAGTAAAATAGCTAAAATTGAGTCCAATAAGTCCACACCCATAATTGAAGTTGGGAATTTAAACCCTTATCGAGATTTTACAGGAATAAGAGATTCACTCAAAGCAATTTGGTTGGTAGCGACAAAAGGGACACCAGGAGAAACATATAACATATGTTCTAGTAAAAAGATTCAAATTCGACAACTTTTAAATATTGCTCTCAGCTTTTCATCAAAGAAAATCGAAGTTAGAGAAAATTCTCCAAGAAAATTGAGAAAAACAGATGAAAATATAATTCTTGGAGATAATTCAAAAATAAAAAGAGAGTTAGGGTGGGATGTATCTATTCCTATTGAGGAAACTCTAAAGGACATGTTTTACTATTGGTTAGACTATTATTCAAAAAATAAAGATTAGTATTTTAAGGTAAAATTGAAATTACATTAGATTAAAATCATTATTTTCTATTAAAACTGAAGGTTATTACTTTTATAGTATCTTCATATAAGCTAGAAACGCAATGAGGACATTTTACGTCTGCTTTTTTCTTTAATTTTAAAATAACATTATCCTTTAAAGCTGCAGAACATTTTCTATTTGGACAAATATTTAATTTTCCGTAAATCTTACCTTTTTCTTCTGAAATTTCCTCATTACTAATTTCGAGATTATCTATATTTATCTTATCTAAAATCATATCTTGGTTTAATTCAAGAAAATTTTTTAAATACTCCGATTTTGTTCCAATTTTTAGTAATATCTTTTCTTCTATTTTGAATCCATTTTTTTTACGAATAAATTGAATATTTCTTATTAAATCATTAATAACTCTTTCAGCTAATAATTCATCATCAACTGATTTATCTAAATATACATTACAATACTTTGATTCGGCTTTAATTAAGTTATCCGAAGCTTTTACTGATTGTACAATTTCTAATTCTTTTACATTTCCAACTTGTTTAATAATCTCAGGGAATTCAATTTTTGGCATATTTTCTTTAGTTTCTATAATAATCTTTCTATTAGGCCATCTTAATCTTATTCTGTTCTCATCTTTAATAGCTCTAATTAGTTCAATTAATTCACGAGTAAAATGCATTTGGTCCTCTAAGTCTAAATGGATCATTTTCTCATCATAATCAGGCCAATCCTGTAAATGTATACTTTTTGTTTCCTCATAACCAATTGATTTTAAATGTTGTTTATACATTTTAAGGAAAATATCTTCACTAATCATCGGATTAATAGGTGCCAACAGCAATAGAATTTTATATAAGGTTTGATAGAGAACAGCCATAATCTGAAGTTTATTAGGATCTTCAGAATAAATATCAAGTTTCTCTCTATTCAACATTATATACCACCTACTTATATCATTTACAATTAAATCTCTAATTTCACCTGTTATCCATGGAAGTTCATATTTATCTGATAATTCTGTGATTTTTTTAATCGTAGAGTTTACTCTTGAAATTATCCATTTATCTAATTTACTTGTCTTTTTTATATCGTATTTAACCTTCGAAGGATTAAATCCTGCTAAATTAAATTTCTCGTTAGCATAAACATAAACATTCCAAATTGTATTTAATATCTTATAAGTATCAGTATATTCCTTTAAATTGAAATTGAAATCTCGTCCTGGTTGAGTAACACCTAAACAGTAAAATCTAAATGTTTCAGCGCCTTTAATATTTGAAAATGATTTCTTTTTTTTTAACTCTAGGACGTTACCATTAATAAGATCTTCAGGATTTATGGCTGTACCTTTTGACTTACTCATTTTAGACTTTTCCATTAATACCCATCCATGCATGTAGCAGGCATTATAATTCTTACGACCTGATGATACCATTGCACTATTTAATAGACTATTAAACCACCCTCTAATCTGATCTTTTCCTTCTAATATAAAATCTGCTGGAATCCATGTATCATAATGACTCATACCATCATAAATTTCTTGAGCAGCCCACATTACTGAACCAGAATCCAACCATACATCTAAAATATCAGGAATCCTTTTCTTTATACCTTTATTGCATTCTTTACATTTCCAAGTAACTTGATCTATCCATGGTCGATGTAAATCATTTGGACAATCTCCTGCTATTTCTTTTAATTCATTTGCAGAACCTATTACTGAGATATTTCCACATTTTTCATTATCACAGATCCATACACTTAATGGAATACCCCAAAAACGTTGTCTTGAAATACACCAATCTCTTAATGTTGTTAACCAACTCTTAAACCATCGATTTCCTGCCCAATCAGGTATCCAATAAATTTCATCATTTTTTTCAAGCAATTTGGGAATTAAACTTTCCGTTTTAAAAAACCATTGATTTGTGGCTCTATAAACAAGTTTAGAATCACATCTCCAACAATGAGCATATTCATGCTCAACTTCAGTAGTTAATATAAGGGTACCTTTTTTCTCTAATAAATCTAAAATCTCTTTATTGGCATCAAAAACAAACATTCCTTCGAATTTTCCTGCCTCTTTTTTATAAATTCCTCTTATATTAACAGGATTGAAAATTGGGATATTATTGGCAACTCCAACTTCAAAGTCTTCAGGTCCATGTCCTGGTGCAGTATGAACTAATCCAACACCCTCTGAAACAGAGACATACTCTTCAGAAAGGATTATTGAATGGACTTTTTCACTTTGTTTTGCTAGTTCAAGTTGATAAGGAACTTCTTCTAGTAAAGGATGTATATACTTTTTTCCTTCTAATTCTTCACCAATATAGTCTTCTACAATTTTGTACTTATATCCTAATTGTCCTGATATTAAATGAGTAATAGAATTTTTTGATAAAATCCAAAATTCTTTTAAATCCTCAATATAAACCTTAGCATATTCGGCAATTGGATTAGCCATAATAGCAGAATTTGCCACTAACGTCCAGGGTGTAGTAGTCCAGATTATAAAATATGTGTTATCCATATCGACTGATTTAATTTTTAAAAATAGACTTGTATCTTTTATATTTTTATATTCATGTTCATGTTTTGCT
>JBHLQA010000141.1:0-7848 GCA_048885285.1 Candidatus Odinarchaeota archaeon | reverse complement strand
AATTGTGGGAATGGATTCAGTTGATGAAATTCTTGAAATGGCAGAATTATCTGATTTAGAAGTGTATATAATTGACTCAGCTCTAAATAACGCAGGCTTAACAAAAGAGGACTTAGTAGAATATGAATGCTTGAAGATTATTACTATTGATGATCTAGTAGATCTAATAGAAAATACGGATGTATGTCTTAGATATTAGGAGGAGAAAAACAATATGACAGATAATCTTGACATAATTTATTTATTTGGATATAGTAGTAATACTGGAAGGCATTTAGAACGATTATTTCCTATTTTATATTTACAAAAAGCTAAAAATTCTAAAATTGGCTTAGTTTTAATTCATGATGGGGTAATTGGAATTACAACTAAAGGAAATATTCCTAAACAAATGAAAAACCTTCTTGATTTAAATATTGCTCTGTTTGCAATGATTCCTGATTTGAAAGCACGTGGTATAGCACTTGAATATATTAATGAGAAAATTAAACTCATCGAATATGATGTTCTTATAGATATTTTGGATACAACATCAAAAATAATATCTTGGATGTAATGAAATAAAAAAAATTATTAAAAAAAAAATTTTGCAAAAATTCTGACTAATGTCAGTTTGGTAATAGTTTTAAATAAATAAAAAAAAAGTGGTATATGTGGCTGAAAATGAAACAATAAATTTTATTGTAAAGGATAAATCATTCGAAAAGTTTGCGATGATGATGATCCTTGGAACCACAGGTGATGCGATGGATACGAAAATGAATTTTTTCTTTACTTTTTGGGGTTTATATCTTTTAAAAAAGAAATTTAAACCTAAAGTTGCTGGTATGCCATCCCCAATGAAAGGGATGGCCGCAAAAATGTTTAAGAAAAGAATGAAAAAATTTGGAATCGATGATCCATGGGCAATGATTAAGGATGCTGTTGATAACGGAAATATGAAATTATATCCATGCCAAATGACAATGGATTTAATGGGAATTAAAAGAGAAGAATTACTTGATTGGGTCGAAGATCCTGTGGGTGCTGCCTCATTTTTAGAAATGAGTAATGGCGGAAGAATAGTATCATTATAAAATTAATTTTTTTTTTATTTTTTATATTAAAAAAGGTAATGATAAATGTCTGATATAGAACAACAGGCAAGAGAATATAAAATAGATGAAGATTTTGATCAAGATTTTTTTAAAAATATTGAAAGAAAATCAAATATTTGGAAATGTATCCAGTGTGGTACTTGTACAGCGAGTTGCGAAAGTGGTAGATGGACTGCTTTAAAAACTCGTTCAATTGTTAGAAAAGTTGTATTAGGAGATTTATCGGTATTAAAAGATCCTGATATTTGGTTATGTACTACATGTTATCAATGTTATGAGCGATGTCCACGCGATGTAAGACCTACAGACGTAATTATGGAATTAAGAAATTATGCTACTAAGTTAGGAAATATATCTCCTAACCATAGAGCTGTTGTAGGATATTTGAAAAACTTCGGACATGCTGTTCCAATTAATGATGAAGTAAGAAAACGAAGGGTTGAATTAGGGTTAGAAGAATTACCCCCTACTGCATTTAAATTTAAGCAAGAGGGGGATGATAAAGATTTAAAGAAAATTGAAAAATATATGTTCGATTTACCTCCAGTCAAGGAGGAGAAAAAACAAGAAGAGAAAGCATAAAAATGGTTAAAGAAAACACATTTGCATTTTTTTTAGGGTGTATAATGCCAAATCGATATCCTGCTATTGAGAAATCCACAAAATTTGTCATGGAAAAATTAAGATATAAACTCTTAGATATGGAAAGAGCAACTTGCTGCCCTGCCCCAGGAGTTTTCCGTTCTTTTAATAAAATTGATTGGATGGTGGCAGCAGCAAGAAATTTATGTATTGCAGAAAAATTAGATGCTGATATTTTAACAGTTTGTAATGGATGCTTTGGTACACTCCAAGAAGTAAATAAACATCTTAAACAAAATGAAGAACATCGTGAAATGGTCAATAAGAAACTTAAATTTCTTGGAGACTATGAATTTAAAGGTACGATTAACGTACGTCATATAGCTGAAGTCTTAGGATATGAAATTGGATCTTGGGGCATTGAAGATCACATAGTAAGGAAAGTAAATATTAAAGCTGCTATTCATTATGGATGTCATTTCTTAAAGCCGACGAGAATTAGAGAAATTGAAAGTTCTGAAAGTCCAACAATTATCGAAGATTTTGTTGAAATATTAGGTGTCGAATCTGTAAGATTTAAAGAACAGCTGACTTGTTGCGGTGCAGGTGGTGGAGTAAAAGCTTACGATGGTAATGCAAGTATGACTATATTTGCAGAAAAAATGAAGAATATTGATGAGGTAAAACCAGATATAATATTAGATATCTGTCCATTTTGTCATTTACAATTTGAGACAGGACAAGATTATTTAAATAAAAATAAAAGTTGTAATTATGATTATCCTGTAATTCATATCTCCCAGCTTGTTGCCTATTGTATGGGAATGGACCAAATATTTATTGGTCTTCAATATCAGTTAATGGGACGAGATTTTATTTTTGGGAGAAAAGAATTGACTAAAGAAGAGGAGGTTGCTTAAATGACCGTAAAAGAAGAGAAAGTAACTGAATCAAACATTATAAGCAAAAAAGATAAAAATAGAAAAGAAGAAAAACCTAAAATAGGCGTTTTTATATGTCATTGTGGTCATAATATTGCAGGAACAGTTGATGTTGCTAAAGTAGCAGATTATGCTAAAGATTTGCCTAATGTTGTTAAAGCTGAACATTATATGTTTATGTGTTCAAAACCAGGGGTTCAAATGCTAAAAGATTCAATTGAAAAATTAGGTGTTAATAGAACTGTGGTGGCTTCATGTTCAAAAAATCAACATGGAAAGACTTTTGCTAAAGCAATAGAAGAAATGGGACTTAATAAGCATAGACATCAGCAAGTAAATATTAGAGAATTTAATAGTTGGGTACATCAAAAAGAGAAAGATAAAGCAACAAATAAAGCAATGAAGTTAGTTGAAGCTGGAATAAATAGGGCAAGAAAGCTAGAAGATGTTGAGACACGGAGAATTCCTACAACGAAAGCTGCATTAGTAATTGGTGCTGGCATTGCAGGGCTTCGTGCGTCATATGATT
Organism: Candidatus Odinarchaeota archaeon; assembly: GCA_048885285.1. GTDB lineage: Archaea > Asgardarchaeota > Lokiarchaeia > Sigyniarchaeales > SOKP01 > Loki-b32. Next base: position 4,699 of record JBHLQA010000141.1, on the reverse strand, counting down.
TAGCGGAGTTAGGAATTCCTGTTTATTTAGTAGAAAAATTATCTACAATCGGAGGACATATGACACAATTAAATAAAACATTTCCAACATTGGAATGTCCACAATGTAGTATTTCTCCACTAACTAATGGTGTAGCAAATCATTCATTAATAGAACTCTATACTAATGCCCAAATTAAGAGGGTAGAGGGTTCAATGGGTGATTTTAAAGTTGAGATTGAAATAAAACCAAGATATGTTAAAGATAATTGTACTTCTTGCGGTGAATGTGCCTTGCATTGCCCTGTTGAGGTACCTAGTGAATGGGATAGTGGAATGTCAATGAGAAATGCAATCTATAAAGCATATCCACAAGCAATTCCCGCAACATATGTGAGAGACAAAAAGAGTTGTATAGAATGTAACACATGTATTAATATTTGTCCTGTACAAGCAGTAGATTTTTCAATGCAAAAAGAAACTAAAACCTTTAAAGTTGGCTCAATTGTTATTGCGGCTGGTTATGACGAATATGATCCTTCAGAGATTGAGGCATATCATTATGGTCAAGATGGTTATGAAGATATTATAACACAACTTAAATTAGAAAGGATGTTAGCTCCTGGTTCTCTCACCAACAGTCAAGTTTTACGTCTTTCTGATGGAAAAATTCCCAAGAGTATCGTAATGATACAATGTGTAGGAAGTAGAAATGATCAAGTAGGGAATCAATATTGTACAGGAGTTTGTTGCAAATTCGCAATTAAAAATTCTAGGATTTTAAAAGAAATGTATCCAGATACAAACGTGACTATTTGTTATATTGATATAAGGACACCTGGATTGAATTTTGAAGAATTATATAAGTCTGCACAGGAAATAGGAGTAAGATTTATTAGAGGTCGTCCTTCCGAAATAGTAAGAGATCCAATTTCTGGGAATCTAAGAGTAATTGTTGAAGATACTTTAAGTCAAACTCCTTTGAAATTAAAAGCAGATATGGTTGTGTTATCAGCTGCGATGGTTCCACCCGAAGGTATCGGTCCGCTAGGATCAAAACTACAGGTTTTACGATCAAAAGAAGGATTTTTAAAAGAATTCCACATTAAAATGAATCCTACTTTAAGTAGTAAAGGAGGAATATTCTTAGCAGGAGCAATTCAAGGTCCTAAAGATATTTCTGAAAGTGTTGCTCAAGCAGGTAATGCTGCAGCAATAGCTGCTGCTCCATTGGTTAAAGGATATATTGAAAAAGAGATGTTAATTCCTTCATTAGATTATGAATTATGCGTTAGATGTGGTTTATGTAAGACTGTTTGTGCACCAGCGGCGATAGAAATAAATGATGATGGAACACCTAAGATAAATGAAGTTGCTTGTAAATCATGTGGTATGTGTATGCCTGTATGTCCTACGGGAGCAATTCAATTATTAAATTTTAGCGATGATCAATTATTAGATGAAATAATCGCAATTTCAGGAGGAGGTGCTGTATGCGAAAATGAGTGAATGTGAATATATTGAACCAGAAGTATTGGAAAAGATGGAAAATATTGTAGTTTTCATGTGTAATGAATGCGGACAAGGTTCAGCAAACACAGCAGGAGTTGCTCGGATGGCATATAATCCTGCAATTAGAATAGTAAGAGTCCAATGTACGGGTCAAGTTGGTCCTATTCAGATTATGGATGCTTTAACCAATGGAGCTGATGCAGTTGCTTGTGTTGGTTGTTGTTTAGGAGCATGTCATTTCTTTAATGGAAATGTTTTATCCATGCATAGAATTAAATTAATGAAAAAATTATTTAAGGAATTAGGTTATAGTGATCAGTTTGTGAATCAATATACTTCGAGAGCTGCAGAGGGAGAAACAGCAGTCGGAGATTTTGAAGATATTATAGAACGATTAGCAACTGCAATTAGAGAGGAGGGGACATTCAAAGATGGATGTTAAAGTATTCCAGTTTAATGGATGTAATAAATGCTTTAATGAGACGATTCTTCTAAAAGGAGAATCCAAATTTAAAGTAGAATTTATTCAAGTTCCTCAAAACTGGAAAGAACAAAAGACAGATGTATCAATAATCACTGGATTTTTACTACCAGAGAATAAAGATATATTAAATAAAATTAAAGCAAATTCAGAAAAAGTAATTGGTTATGGAAATTGTGCCACAACAGGGGGGATTTTCGCTCTTGCTAATCAAAAAGGTCATGATGTTTCTCCATTAAAAAACTTTGTTGAAGATCCAATTAATATTAATGGTTGTTTAGGGGAAATTGAGGAACTGAAATGTGAGATTGAAGATAATGAACTCCCAAAATTACAAAATCTCTGTATTATATGTAAAAGACAAAAAACATGTGATTATTTAGATGAGGTGAATCGACAAATTGAATTAGAAGATACCGAGACATGTTTCAATGATCTTGGATATCTTTGTAATGGATTTGTTTCAAAAGAATGTAAGGAACGGTGTATTACTTATAATGCTCCATGTAGGGGTTGCAAACCAATAATAGAACGTTCTGGGATAAGAATGTTAGGAATGTTTGGAACTCTTATGGGAAATATTGAAATTGCGACTGAACATTCTGAAAAAGGAGCAACTGATAAATTAGCTGATGAAGATGATGATATAACTGCAAGTTTACCTGATATTGTAGGTAATTTCTTTAGATTTACTTTACCTACATCAGGATTGCCAAAAGGTCGAATTCCTTCAAATGGTAATTTATTGGAAGATGTTTTTACTGGAAGACTTATTGAAGAGTTGCCTCTGATTTCTGGGTTATTAGGAGGAGAACATTCAATCTCATTGACTCTAAAAATAATTGAAACTTATGAGGAAGCTAATAACATTGAAGTAAGTGAAAAAACGAAAGATTATCGAAATCAATTATTAAAGTTAGAAAATGTACTTCAAAAAGCAATTCAGAGTAAAGATCCAGAACAATATAAGAAAATCACTGAAGAGATACGAAAAATTGCTGGAAATATGAATTTATCTAATTTATCTTATGGAGGATTTAGATCGAAAATTGATGATAATGACGATTTTGAAGAATATAAAGCATCCCCTTTTGAAGTGATTAAAGGAACATATAAGAATGGTTTAATTGAATTTTCAATTGATTCAATTGGTATTGTAAAAAAAATTAAAATTAAAGAGGGATATATATGAGTTTTGAATTATTAAGAGAAGAAATTATAGATGCTGGTTTATGTCAAGGATGTGGATTATGTGCTGGTTCATGTAAACATATTGAAATGGATTTAAGACGTCCTACTTTAAAAGACTACTGTATATTAGAAAGAGATGGGCAAGATTGTGGAAAGTGTTATCAAAATTGTCCTCAAGTAATCCAGAAAAAATTTAAAGAGAAGCAACCCCTTACGATTTATTCATTAAGAAGTAAAGATCCAGATATTTTAAAGAAAGCTTCAAGTGGAGGATTTGTAACCACTTTTGTTAAAGAATTGTTAGGAAGTAATTCTATTAAAGAGATTGTAATGGTTCAAGAAGAAGATGAGAAGCCTGCAGCCGAGATTGTGTCAGATCCTAATGAGGTAGTCCAAAAAGCTGGTGTTATTTATGGTAGATCTGGTGTCCTAAAACGATTAGTAGAACTTACAGGTAAAACCTTTGATCCAATTGGTATTGTAGGTGTACCATGTGAAATGCGTGGAGCTGCTGAACTTGAGGAAGAAATGAATAGAAATATTTTAAAAATTGGTTTATTTTGTAGTTCTCAAATGAGAACAGAACAAACTGATAAAGGCTTAGTTTGTTCTCCATGTTGCAATGGCTGTCCTTCTGGTGTTAATGCTCAAGGCTATATTTCATTAATACGTCAAGGTAAATATCAAGATGCTGTAGATTTAATTAGAAAAAACAATCCACTTCCCTCTATATGTGGAAGAATTTGTACAAATGAGTGTGAACATGGTTGTACTTTAATTGGAGATGATCATCCTGTTGCGATTCGTGAATTAAAAAAATTTGTTACTGAATGGGAAATTGAAAGTTCTAAAAATAGAGTAAAAATAAACACTAAATTACCTAGAAATGCTAAAAAAGTAGCAATTATTGGATCTGGAGCAGCTGGATTAACTGCAGCATATTATTTAAGAAGAATGGGATATGCTCCTACTATCTTTGAAAAAACAGATCAAACAGGTGGGATGCTAAGATTTGGTGTACCACAATTTAGATTACCTAATTATGTACTAGATTATGATGTAGGCAGAATTATAGATTCTGGTGTCGAAGTAAAACTAAACAAGCCATTGGGTCCTGAGATGACTATTGAGGATTTGAAAAATGAAGGATTTGAGGCTATATTTATTGCTACTGGACAATACAAACCTCGTACCTTACACTTAGAAGGTGAAGATTTACCAAATGTGCATGTGGCAATTCATTTCCTGATGGATAGAAAATATCGATACTGGGAAAATAAAGAAGAATTTAAAGGTAAAACTTTATGTATAATTGGAGGAGGAGCAGTTGCAGTTGATGTTGCTCAAACGGCTCTTAGATTAGGAGCTGAAAAAGTTCATCTTGTTGATATCATGTCAGAAGAACAACTTGAATTGGTCTTAAGAGACATTCCTGAAAATGAAATGGAGTTTATAAATTATCACTTCATGACTTCCACTTCAAAAATTACTCAGGATAGAGATGAAAAATTAGTTTTAAATTGTTATAATCTTGAAT
>JBHLQA010000140.1:0-7870 GCA_048885285.1 Candidatus Odinarchaeota archaeon | reverse complement strand
GAAAAGGAATATTTTAATGTGGTTAATGAAATTTTTCCTTTAAATATAATTCATTTTATCATATTTTAATTGTTTTTAATTATAGTGTAACTCGGTTTTATAATGTTATCGTGATAGAAAGTTGGTTCAAGTAATAGATAAATTAAATAATAGTAAAATTCTTGTGGAAGAAACTTTAAGTCTTGATGAAATTAGGGAAGCTTTAGAATGCAAATTATATGTACCAGATATTCGAGTAAAAGATAAAATAATTGATGAGTTTCTTTTATATCTAAAAAACAAATTTTCAGATCCAGAATATAAAATTAAATCCTTTATAGGCTATATAGATAAAAAGATTTCAGGAATTGTAATTTGCCAAATTAATCCTAATTATAAGAGTTATGGTAGAAAATGTGGTACATTTGGATGGTTAAGTGCGGATTCTTTTGATATATGTAAAAAATTGCTAAAGAAATGTGAGAATTTTATCAAAAAAAATAAAATTAGAAAAATCAGAGGGCCTATTAATTTTCCTAAAAGTTTGGGAGGAATTGGAATTCAGAATATGGGCTTTAAGGAAAAAATGCTTTACGGCGTAGCATATTCTAATTCCGATTCGCAATTAATATCCTATTTGGAGTCGATTGGCTACCAAAGAGAATCGGAATATACTTGTGTTTACGTCGCAGAAAAGACGTGGAACAAAGGAAAAAAAATTGATAAAAATATAATATTCCGATATTTTCCTCTCCGAGAACTATATGAATATATTGAGGATATAAAAAATCTTGCTAACAATTCATTATATGAAATATTACCTGATACATCAGGTATAATTCGTATTCATGAATTTTTTGATACCTTTAGTAAAATACCTAAGAAATTTTATGAAATTAACGAAAAATTTAACCAAAAAAACTATTCTGAAATACCACAATTTATAGAAACTTGGGAAACTTGCAATCTTAGAAAAACTGAACCTTTTGCACCAATGGCGTTTGATAAAAGTACAGATGAATTAGTAGGAATTCTTTTAGGTCTTCCAGATTTATATGAGGATTGGGCTGGAAAAGCAATTACACGCTGTAATGTAGATACAGCTATGGTAAAAAAAGGATATTTTGGAAAAGGTATTTTCTCTGCTCTCAATAATCTTGGTCAATTAACTACCAATTTATATGGAATTAATTATTTTGAAGGTACAAGTATTTGGTCAAATAACTCACGAGCAATTAGCACAATATTTCCTCATTGTGATCCAATCAGAAAACATTATGTATTCCAAAAACGTATATAATCTCATACTCGATTTTTTTCTTTAAATATACTTCTTAGCATTGTGAATATATTTAAAAAATAATTATTAGGTGAAAAAGTTGACAATAGCATTGGTAAAAATATCAAGCATAAGTGATAGATTAATCCCATTAGGATTAGCATGTTTACAAGCTTATTTAAAACATTATGATGTCCAAGTAAAAGTATACAATTTTAGAGCAACTGAATATGATTTGCCAAAAATAGCTTCAGATCCTTTAATACAATTAAAACCACCTAATTTCATTATGAATCACCAAGATTTTCCAATTTCAATTGCTATTGCTGAATATATTCTTAATAATAAAGAAATATGTTTTGATAAGGATGAGTTTGTTGATTTAACTAATGATTATGCAAATAGATTATATGAAAATCCAGAAACTACTCAAAATAGATATATGAATATGATGTCACATGTTGAAGGGAACATATCTAAATTATGCAATAGATATTCTAAAGTTGCTTTTTCTCTTGATTATTTAAATATTGTAGAAACAATTATGGCATCCTGTTTACTAAAATATCAGAATCCAAAAATTCAGATAATTTGGGGGGGACCGAGTATTACCCAATCTTATAAAGCATTTAGATTTTTCCTGCAAAAAGGAGTGTGTGATGGTTTTGTAATTGGAGAGGGAGAAAAACCCTTATTAGATATTGCAAAGGATTTTAATTTAAAGAATGTAAAAGGCGTAATGAGTTTGAATAAAAATAATGATACATTCTATTTTACCTCCGGAATACAGCTCGATCTAAATAGTTTACCAACACCAGATTATACCAATATTCCATTAGATACATATTTTCAAATAGCTTCTGTCTACAGATCAAGGGGTTGTACAAATAGATGCAAATTCTGTGCTGAATGGAATTTGTTTGGTCCTCGCTTTAGAATTCGTTCAGTAGAAAATGTTATTGATGATATTGAGATAATAATTGAGAAACATAAACCTCAATATATGATCTTTGGAGAATCTTTAATAAATGATGATTTACAATATTTTGAAAGACTATGTGATGCTATGATTGAAAGAAATTTTAATATGCATTTTGGAACACATTTTAGAGCTAATATTACTCAAAAACTTGCAAAGAAGGCTTATCAAGCGGGATTCAATGATGCGTGGGTTGGATTTGAAGCTTTTTCAGATCAAGATCTAAAAGAAATGAATAAAGGGATAAGTGTTAATCAAAATATAAATACAATTAATAATTTAACTTCAGCAGGGGTTAATGTTATCGCTATGCTTGTAGTAGGTTTCAGTAATTTAAAGGAAGAAATAAAAAATTGCAATAATATTATAAAAACAATTGAACATTATTCTCAAGAGAAGTTTATTATAAATGGTGAAAATGAAACCCCATTATCTATACAATGGCGTCCTGCACCTATATATATTGTTCCAGGATCACTTGATTATCATGAGAAAGAATTGACTGAATTAATGCCTTGGAAGTTTAAAAACAACTCTGTTCATAATACCTTATATATTAATGATTTAGAAAAAAAACTTTCAAAAATTCCTTATGAGTTCAAACGCCCTATTGAGGATAAAAAAGTAGGAGAATTAATGAAAATGATCCAAGATGCTGATAGGAATGCAGGATTTGCAATAGGTGGGCTTGCTGAGCATATAATTAATTTTATGATTAAAGAACGCCGAAAGATCAGACAATTGAAGAAAATTGAGAAAGTTGGTGTGATAGCTCAACGATATAATAGTAGTATTTCAAAATCCTAAACGTTTTGTTGATCTTGGGTGGAATAATCTGATTCTTTATAGAAACCTATAAACATAATTATAAAGATTAATACATCGATTGATTCTGCAATTATAACAAATAAAGTCGATTCTCCTATAATTATTTGTATCAATAATCTAAGAATTGAAGAGATTAAATAAAGACTGAATCCAATCATAAGAATATAAGTATTAACTTGTGAAAGACGTTGATTTCTCCAAGCAAAATAAAACAACCAAGCAATAGTAATCAAAGAAGGAATTACTATTATTGGATATATGAGTGATAATATTTCTATAGTTGGAATAATGATTCCTGTAATAATTTCAATCAAAAGGATTATAATTAAAATCCTAATCTTGATCTTATTTAATAATTTCTCATCTGTATATTTTTTATATTTCTCATTAAGTGAAAGTGAAATTAAAATCATATAAATACTTAGATAAATCATAGGGAGGAGATCAAAGATTGCTATAAAATATCGAGCTTTAAGTATTATAAAATTTAATTCTTCATTTTGATAATAGGTAAAATCACCAAATAAGTCTAATAATTTTCCAAAAATAAGTAGTAAGAAGAAGTTCCCGAAAAGAAAAGGCATATCTGAGAAATATTGTTTTTCTTGTTTAAACCAACTATAAAAGGTATAAATTGTCATTAAAGAAACAATAATTATTCGAATACCTATAATGATGACAACACCTAAAGCCCCTTCGTGAGTTTGATAAGTATCAATTATTAATGCCCAATTAAATGCATATAAGAAAAAAATAGCTGCAATTCCTAAAACTAGACCAGTTATTAAAAAAATTAGATAAACACTTTTATTTTTTTGAATTACCATAATTTTAATTTTACTACTATCTATAAAAAATAAACTAAGTATTTTGTTTATCCTTTAATATAAGATTATGAAAAAGGAAATCTATAATTATCCAATCCTAATTCTTTCTGCATATTGATGATATCTTTTTGTAGACTTTTATTGAGTGGAATGCCTCTCTTTTGTCTCTCAATTTCAACATAAAATTCTTTTTCTCCAGCTGTATATATCCGTTCTTCATTAGGAATTTTCCTTGAAGCCCTAAGTTCTCTCATTATATTTCCGGAAGTCGTTTTAAATAATTGTATTCCTGTAAAATTATCAAGATTAATAGCTAAGAAAAAGTGACCAACTTTGAGTCTTTTTTGACCTTTTTCTATTATTCCAAGCGTGTCTCTTAGATAAATACCTCCCTGTAAAGCGGCCGAAAGAAGTTCAACTATAGTCGCATACCCATATCCTTTATATCCGGCTGTTTCTTCACCTTTACCTCCTAATGGTAATAAGGATGCTTTTCTTTCCAACATTTTTTCTAAAATTTTATTAGGTTCAGTTATAAATTCTCCTTTTTCGTCTATTACAGTATTTTCAGGGACTGGTTTATTAATTCGAGCATTAACCTCAACTTTTCCTCTCTGAATGATTGAAGTTGCGCAGTCAAGAAGAAAAGGAAAATCCTCATCAGTTGGAGCTCCAAATGTTAATGGATTTGTCCCTAACATAGGTTCACTTCCGAAAGTGGGAGGAATAGAAGGTCTAGCATTAGTAACAGTTAATCCAATCATTCCTTCTTTAATAGCCATAAGTGAATAATATCCAGCAATTCCAAAATGAGTAGAATTCCTTACCGCTACAGCACCTAACCCATATTTCTTAGCTTTCTTAATTGCCATTTTCATTGCTTTATAAGCTATTACATGCCCTATTCCACAATTACCGTCTAAAAGAGCTGTTGTTGGTCCCTCTTTTATAATATCGATTTTAGTTTTTGGTTCATAAATCCCTTCCTTGATTCGATCATAATACATTTTACATCGCTGAATACCATGTGATTCAATACCCCTCAAATCGGATGTAATCAGAACATTAGCTATGATACTAGCATCTTCTTTAGGTAAGCCAAGACCTATAAAAACGTCTTTCATAAAATTCTCAAGAATATTAGCATCCATATTTACAATATCTTCTGACATTTTAAACCTTACCAATTATTTCTTTATTCTATAACATTTTTAAAGGAACAAATCAAAGTAATTTTTTAAACCAAATTATAATTTTTAATATGTAATGAATAGTAATTTGTGTTATATAATAAGGTTTAAGATATACTTTCCTTAGAGAATATGTTACAGATATTATTTTGGTATATATATAATCAATTGTATTAAAAATTGTGATATTTAACAATTAATTAAATGATAATTATATATAAGTTTTAGAGTGTTATGAATAAAAAAGAAAAGTTAAAATGCCCACTTTGCAGTACTAAATTCATTCCAAGAACATTCTATCCAGAGGAAGCCACCTTTTCATCTAATGGTAAATTATTATCAGGTTTCAACGGATATATCAGTTCTAGTGGTGTGAAACCCGCAGAAGTTATTCTAAGTTCTTGGATTACCTATTGTCCTAATTGCAATTATATTATGAAATTTGTAAAGGAAGTAGTGAAAAAAGAGAAAATTCAATCTCAGACTATTACTAAAAAAGAGATTAATCAAAAATATAACAGCTATTATTTTGGGTTTCCATTTGAAGATTATTCTCAGTACTTAACTGGAGTTATACATGAGATTAGAAAAGATATAGAAACCTCTCTTAAAGGTTTAGATTTAAAAATCTGGAAAAATATGTATGAAATAAATGATACATTTAAACTTTTAGTAAGATTTTATGCGAATTTAGAAAATTATTGTAATTCTCAACTTGAGAATAAAAAAGATGAACCATTAGCCACTAAAATAAAAATGCTAAAGCTTAATCCAGAGTTAGAAAATGCTTTAATAGAGCTAAATGCTTTGAGAAAAAATACTATTCAAGGAATTTATGAACTCTCTTCTGAGGATAAAGAAAAGGTTAATAATTCAGTTGTCAATTTTACTTTAAATTTAATAGAGAAACATATAAAACCATTAATCGATGAAAAAAAATTTAAGGAAAAATATAGCTATGTGGATATCAAGGACCTTAATTTTGAAATTAAAGTGTTTTTAAATACATATCTAAATAGTGTGTTTAATCATGGAAAATCGGCCAACCAAGAAATAACCTCATTCCTAGAGAAAATTATTACTAATTAATTATTATAATTATTATCATTTCTTACTAAATTTTAAGTTACTTTTATCGATGTATCATCAGCATGTTATAGATTTTTTTGAATCTTTAGCTCATATCTTTAATTTATGATTCTAAATGATTTAAAAACAAAAGTTAAAGGAAAATTCTATAAAGAGATAACTATTGAGGATGACGGTGAAGATCTTATTTATATTTTTCCAGACACTAAAGAATTCCTCTCAATCATTAGAAGAAAAGAAATTAAAAAAAATCTTCAATCTTCAGATTGATTTTTAAAGATACTAAAGAATAAACTCAATTGTAATTCTAAGACAGGAAAATTTTATATTTTAAGAATACTAATAATATATTGAGGATCTTGGGCACCCCTTGAAACCCCATGCTGGGTGGACCACAAAATGCTCAAAGTGGAAATTGCCTGAATTAAGATCTTATGAGGAATATTATCCTGTCTTATGTTCCGTCGAAGCATCGGCTACATAGGTGGGTTGCAGAGCAGTATATTTTGTAGGAAATATATAAGCTCATAATTTCAAAACCGGACAGGCCCTGGCGGGAGCATCCGTACGAATAGTGATTCACGCTTTGTAGTGCAGGTGTGGAGGGTCATGAGTTTCACGGTCATAATATAATGATTATTATCGAGGTTCAGGTTTTTTAAACCTAATTTAATTCATCTTAATTGTTTTTTGATTCTTTTATTAATTGGTATATACAGTCTTTATGATTTGAATCTAAAATACACTCTATCGTTTTGATATTGTATTTAATTTCAGGTTGAGCAATATTTAAAAATGCCATAGTATATGGTTTGCAAATTGTATCTCGAACGAGTTCACCTCGTTCTGGGTTAGGTTTTCCCCCAATTGGACAGAAATTTGAAGAATGGCTTACTGTAATTTCTATAGTGTTATCATTTATGCTTTTTATTTGAGTTTTAGCGTTAAGGGCATTGTATATTTGTTTTAAATTATTTTCTAATCCAATGATTCCTCGTTTTTTTAATAAATTACCTAATTTAGCACCTAAAGCAGCAGAGATAGATTTTGGTAGATTAATGCCCCCTATATCTATCATCTCTTTAATATATGCTTGGAAGAATTTTAATGCATCCTTGTTTTTTGACATCTTTGTTAAAGTGTTATTTCTTTTAAGCTTAAAGATAAATAAATCTCAATGTTAAAGTATTTAAGAATTGTTATAAGAATTATTTATTTAATAATAATTCATGTCTACATGATAAGTTGATATTTTTTCATAAAACTACGCTTTAATTTAGTTTATAAAAAAGGTTTTACTTCAAAAAAAAGGATTCATAATAATTATTTGATACTTAGCCATTGGTTTCTTTTCTTTTAAGTTTTAAAATGTAATGACAACTTCTATTATTGTTTTGCAAAATACATTTTAATATTTTTGACTTAGTTATGAATTGGGGAAATAATTCATTCAAAAAGCCTCTTGTATATGGAATACAGATATTCTCTTGAAAGATTGGCGCTCTAGAGGGATCATAAGAACCTCCTATTGGACAAAATTTCTTACGATATTTTATGATTACTTCATAAGTATTCTCATCTATTTGATTTATTATTGGTTTTCCATTTATAACAGAATAGGCTTGTTTTAATGTATTTCCGATATCTAGAGATACTCCCTTCTTTTTATATAATTTACCTAGTTTTGCACCAGATTTTG
>JBHLQA010000139.1:0-7947 GCA_048885285.1 Candidatus Odinarchaeota archaeon | reverse complement strand
GACACGGAATGCATATACATCTATTTCTAACAATATATCGATGGTTACTACAAATTGGTTTATTACATATTTGACAAATATCGTTTGTTTCTTTTCCACATAAAAAGCACCTAATCATATAACTCCCTCTACTGAATCATTTAGTATGAAAAATTAAAGGCTTTTCATTTATATAAAGATTTTTATTTGCATTGAACGTGTGATAAATGCTTCTATATATTGATACACATCTATAGAAAGCCAGATCTGGATATGACATATAATCCTTATCTAGAATAACAGTTTTCTGTTGACTATTTCAAGATTACTTATGATGGTGGTATTAATTTAAATTCAATAATTTTCAAATAGATATATAAAACATGAAATATAGATATTGAGTAAATTTATAGTCAAATTAACAAAAATAATAGTTTAAAATGAAGGATAAAAAAATAAAATTTAAAGGAAAGAAATTATATCAATCTGAATTAACAAAACTTCAAAACTTAAACAGAATTCCTGGATGCGAAAAGCCTAGACTTCTAATTGAAGATGGTTTTATAACTAAATTAGTTATATACGATTCTGAAATGGATGAATTTCCAAAAGAATTATTTCAGTTTAAGGCACTTAAGACACTGATATTATCAAAAGTAGGTTTAACACATCTTCCTGATAACATAAATGAACTCTCCTCATTGATTAATCTAGAACTTACTGAAAATAAACTAGAAACTCTTCCTGAATCTATTGGAGAATTTTCTTCTTTAATTAGTATTAAATTAAATAAGAATTCATTAAAAACATTACCAGAATCTATTGGAAATTTAGAAACTTTACTAAGCATAGAAGTGGAAAAAAATCAGTTGGAAACACTTCCTGAATCTATTGGAAACCTTAAATCTCTGAGAATCTTAGATTTATGGGATAATCCTATCAAAACACTTCCCGATTCAATTGGCAATTTAACTTCCTTAGAAAAACTATCTATTTCTGAAGCCCCATTGAGCGAGATTCCCGAATCTATAGGAAATCTACAGAATCTTAAAAGACTTAGTATTGACAACTGTAATTTAAATACTTTACCTGAATCAATTGGTTCCATAAAACCTTATTATATCAGTTTATCTTTTAATCAAATTGAAAATATGGAACCATTTTGTAATATTTCAAATCTAAATGAATTACAACTTTGGAATAACAAAATATCAATAATCCCCGATTCAATAATAAATATGAAAGTATTACTTAAACTAAATTTAAATGATAATAATTTACAAAAAGTTCCTAAAGCCCTTAAAGAACTAAAAAGACTCCAATGGCTTGGTATAACTAACAATCCTATTATGAAAACAGAAGATGAAGAAGTATTAGATGTTTTGAGAGATTTAGCGAAAAGGGGGTGTCTATCTACATATAAAGAAGAATGGCGTTACGGTTAAGCAGAATAGCTTTCTTAGGTCTAATTATTCTTAATTTTTTATTTTTAAATTCTTTAATTAATAATTAGTAAATGAATTAAAGATTGATAATTTCAGAGAACCTTAGTAATTTAAATTTTTTATAAGAAGACAAAATCATAAAAAAAATGATATTGAATAATACAATCATATCATAATTTGAATACATTTTCTATTATTACACAAAATAACTCAACTTTTGGAATTCATATAAAGATATTCCAATTTTATATCGTAACTCTCTAAATAGGAACGGATTTATTTACCTTTGGACATATCAAAGGTTAAAAATTCATTTAATACATAGGACAAATATATATTTCGTCTTATTCTCCTATATGTATCATTTCTGTATGAATAATTTATATATGATTCAAATAAATTTTTATCTTTCATCTTTTAAATGTATATAAATTACCTTCTGGATTAAGAAAGATTTATGAGATCTGCCTTTTTAATATTAATTAAATATTCCCTTCGCTTCTCAATAGTATGGAAAAATTAGAATTCAAATTACCTTCTGACGAGCCAGAACAATTATTGATTAAATCCGAAGATATCACCGATCCAAATTATGGATGTGACCCCAAAAATAGAAGTATTGAAACACTACTCCAATATGGGGTAATTAATCTTGATAAACCAAGTGGACCAACTAGTCACGAGGTAGTTTCATGGGTTCGAAAAATTTTGGGAATTTCAAATGCGGGTCATGGAGGAACCCTTGATCCAAAAGTAACTGGTGTGTTACCCTGTGCTCTTGGAAAAGCAACGAGAGTATTATCAGCATTATTAAATGCTGGAAAAGAATATGTAGGAGTTATGTATTTACACACTCCAGAAAAAAGAAAGAGAATAGAAAAAATATTCAAATTATTTACTGGTAAGATATATCAAAGACCTCCAATAAAATCATCTGTAGTTCGAAAATTAAGAACAAGAGAAATCTATTATAGCGAAGTTATTGATGTTGATAAGAACCATATTTTGTTTAGAGTTGGGTGTGAAGCAGGAACTTATATAAGAAAATATTGTTTTGACTTAGGAGAAGCTCTTTGTTCAGGAGCTCATATGCTTGAACTCAGAAGAACTAGAGTAGGACATTTTATAGAAAATATTAATCTCATAACCCTACAAGATTTAAAAGATGCTCTAACAATTTATCATTCAGAGGGGAATGATTACTATTTGAGAAAAATTATATTTCCTATGGAAAAAATGGTTTCCCATCTACCCAAGATATATGTTAGAGATACAGCAGTTGATGCTTTATGTCATGGGGCTGGATTAGCTTCAGCAGGTATATGTTATATTGATGCTAGAATAAAACCAAATATGTTAATTGCATTTATGACATTGAAAAAAGAATTAATAGGATTTGGGATTACTATAAAGGATGCATTTCAAATTCTTAAAGCAAAATCAGGAATACTCGTAAAATCTAATAAAATTTTTATGGAAAGAGGAACTTATCCGCGTTGGAATGAGAAAAAATAGGTAATTTAAAGTATTTAAAATTTATATCATGGAAAAAAAAAAAAATCATTATTATAGTAAATTTCCTGATGCCAATGTAAAAATTTATACTATATCTGAAAGTTTAAGAAGACATCTTTATATTTTTAAGACGATTCCAGGAGTTTTCTCTTATAATAAAATAGACTTAGGTACTAAGGTTTTTATAGAAAATATGTATATTCCTACAGAACCAAAAGTTCTACTTGATTTAGGATGTGGTTATGGTTCAATAGGAATTGTTTTGGGTTATGAGTCACCTCAAAGTTTTATTTATCTTATAGATATCAACATGCGAGCAATATGGTGCACCAGGGAAAATGTTAAATTAAATCTTAAAAATGCAAAAAACCATATAGTCATTTTATCAGGCAATTATTTTGAACCTCTTAAGAATAAAGATTTAAAATTTGATGGAATTTATATGAATCCTCCTTTACGTCAAGGAAGAAAAGAATTTCTAAAAATATTAGATATTATTCCAGAGTATTTAAATAAAAATGGTTCTTTTCAATTTGTAATTAAAAAAAAAATGGGGGCATTATTTATTAAAGAATTCTATAAGGATACTTTTCCCGACGAAAATATCGAAATTTTATGTAAAAGAAGTGGTTATTGGGTTTTTAAATGTTTTCATTCGTCTTGATTCAATGAAATCCTCGTTTTTCATAAGAAAAATGAGGAAAAAATAGAAAAATTTTTTAGACTGTAATCATTTCATTAATTATTATTCATTAGAAGAGTAGATTTTTCCTTGACTAAAAAGAAACGAATAGATGTTTTGCTCCATAAATTCGTCCCTAAACATGTCCTTTTAACTAAAGAAGAATCGCAAAATCTTTTAGAAAAATATCGAATTGACGTAAATGATTTACCACAAATGTTTGAAAAAGATCCAGTTGCGATTGCTATTGGGGCAAAAGAAGGAGATATTGTGAGAATAATTCGAGAATCGAATACAACTGTAAAATCCGCAGATTATTACCGCTATGTAAAAAAGGAAAAAGTTTAATACCATTTTTTATTAAAAAGAAAAAATATTTTGGTTTTATGAATTTTGAGTTCAGAAAAATTATCAAATGCTGATAAATGGATTATTCTAAAAAGTTTATTTGATGAAAAGGGTTTAGTACGTCAACATCTAGATTCATACAACAACTTTATAGAATATGAAATGCAAATAATTGTTGATGAATCAGGTGAAGTAATCCCTGATATTCCAGGTTTTAAAATAAAATTTGGAAAAATTAAAGTTGGAGTGCCTAAGGTAAGAGAGGCAGATGGTGCTACTATGGAGATTACTCCAATAGAAGCAAGAATTAGAGAATTAAGTTATGCTGCAGATATTACTTTAGAAATGACTCCAATAACCATTGACGAGAGGACACAGAGAGAAGAAGCCGAAGAAACCTTAGATATATATATTGGAAAGATTCCGATAATGCTAAAGAGTTGTCGATGCCCTCTAGAAAGCCTTTCAGAACAAGAATTAATTAACAGGGGTGAAGATCCTTTAGATCCTGGAGGTTATTTTATAATAAATGGAACTGAAAGAGTTCTTGTTACTCAAGAAGATCTAGCCCCAAATAGAATACTAGCAGAGGAGGCAAGTAGAAGTTCTAGTGCAACTCATCAAGCAAAAGTTTTTTCAACTAGAAGCGGATTTAGAGCACCAGTAACAATCGAAAGGAAAAAAGACGGTAATCTTAGAGTATCATTTCCTTCAGTTCCTGGAAAGATTCCTTTAGCGATATTGATGCGTTCTTTGGGATTACATTCAGACAGAGAGATTTTTGAAGCAATCTCAGAAAATGATGAAATTCAGAAAGAATTAATTCCAGTAATAGATGTTGCCTCTGAGATTCAAGTATTAAAAGATCCAGAGAAATCTCAGCAAAATGCACTTGATTATATAGGAAAAAGAGTTGCTATCGGTCAAACGAAAGATTACCGTATTAGAAGAGCTCTTCAAGTTTTAGACAGATATCTTTTACCTCACATAGGTAATGATGAAGAAGATAGAATTAAAAAAGCTTATTATTTAGGACAAATGGCACAAAAAGTTATGGAACTAGCATTAAATTTAAGAGAACCCGACGATAAGGATCATTATGCAAATAAGAGATTAAAGCTAGCTGGTGAATTGTTCACATCTTTATTTAGAGTAGCATTTTTAAATTTAGTGAAAGATATAAAATATCAATTGGAAAGAACTGCTGTTCGAGGAAGAGCTCCAAATATAAAAACCGCCGTAAGAGCGGATGTTATTACAGAAAGGATTAGACATGCGTTAGCAACTGGAAATTGGGTTGGAGGTAAAGCAGGAGTAAGTCAACTTTTAAATAGAACTAATCATGTTGGAACTTTAAGCCATTTGAGGAGAGTTATATCACCATTAAGTCGCAGTCAACCACATTTTGAAGCAAGAGATTTGCATCCAACACAATGGGGTAAAATTTGTCCTGCTGAGACTCCCGAAGGGCCAAATTGTGGTTTGGTTAAGAATCTCGGATTAGCATCAATAATATCTGTTGGAGCAGATGAGAGGATAATTGAAAACATACTAATTGATTTAGGAGTTATACCCATAAATGAAGTCAAAAATGTAAAAGGAAATAAAGTAAAAGTTTTTCTGAACGGGAAATTAGTAGGAATACATCAACAATATAATCCATTCATCCGTCAACTAAGAGAAAAAAGAAGGAAAGGTGAAATTGGGCAAAACGTAAATATTGGTTATTATAATGAATCAAAAGAGATTCAAATAAATTGTGATGCAGGTAGGGCAACTAGGCCATTATTTGTCTTGAAGAATAAAAATCTACTTGTTTCAAAAGATGATATAGAAAAACTCAAGCAGAAGAAGTATATTTGGTCAGATTTGGTTCATAAGGGTGTAATTGAATATTTAGATGCTGAAGAAGAAGAAAATGCATATATTGCAATGTTTGAAGAAGATATAACCGAAGAACATACTCATTTGGAAATATCACCTGCTGCAATTTTAGGAATCTGTGCTTCCATTATTCCTTTTCCAGAACATAATCAATCTCCTAGAAATACTTATGAAGCGGGAATGGTAAAGCAAGCATTAGGTTTATTTGCAGCAAACATGCATTTGAGATTAGATACAAGAGGCCACACGTTGCATTACCCTCAACAGCCTCTAGTGAAAACTAGCCCGATGGAGATCATAGGGATAAATAAGAGACCTGCGGGTCAAAACTTTATTATTGCTATGATGAGTTTCGAAGGATTTAACATTGAAGATGCTATTATTATTAATAAAGCTTCAATTGAACGAGGACTTGCGCGGAGTCACTTTTTTAGAACATATGATGCCGAAGAAAGAAAATACCCTGGTGGAGAAGTTGATAAATTTGAGATTCCAGAAAGAGGCGTTAGAGGATTTAAGTCTGCAGAATCATACCGCCTTCTCTCAGATGTTGATGGAATAATAGAACCAGAAACACAGGTGAACGGAGGTGATGTACTTATAGGTCGAACATCTCCGCCTAGATTTATTAAATCCTATGAAGAATTTGAACTTATGCAACCAAATAGGCGAGAAACTTCAAAAAATATGCGACATAATGAACAAGGAATTGTGGATACCGTAATTATATCAGAAACTGTTGATGGGAACAAATTAGTTAAAATAAAAGTTAGAGATTTAAGAATTCCGGAATTAGGCGATAAATTCTCATCTAGACATGGTCAAAAAGGAGTTTTAGGATTGGTTGTTGACCAAGCTGATATGCCTTTTACTGCTTCAGGTGTTATTCCAGATATTATAGTAAATCCTCATGCAATGCCATCAAGAATGACTTTAGGTCAACTATTTGAAGGTATTAGTGGAAAGATAGCCTGTACAACAGGGAAATTGGGTGATGCTACTGCGTTCGAATGGACAGATATAACAAAACTTCAAGAGCAATTAGTCGAAGCAGGTTTTGAATTTAATGGAAGAGAAGTAATGTATAATGGTATTACCGGAGATAAATATGAAGCAGGGATATATTGCGCTCCGATTTATTATCAAAAATTGTACCATTTAGTGGCTGATAAGCTTCACGCAAGAGCGAGAGGTCCAGTTCAAATTTTAACGCGTCAACCTACTGAAGGTCGTGCTCGTGAAGGTGGATTAAGATTTGGAGAGATGGAGAGGGATTGTTTAGTTGGTCATGGCTCAGCTTTATTGTTAAAAGAAAGATTACTAGATGAATCTGATAGGACTGTTATTTTAGTTTGTGAAAAATGTGGACTCTTAGCCGTCTATGACAGAAATAGAGACAAACGATATTGTCCAGTATGTGGAGAGGGAACCATCATTTCTAAAGTTGTTTGCTCCTATGCGTTTAAATTGCTTTTGCAAGAAATGATGAGCTTAGGATTAGCTCCAAGATTAAAACTTAAAGAAAAAATATAATAAATGGAACTAAGATTGCGTTAATTTTTCACAAGCTAAGATTTAATTTATATAATTTTTAATTAATAGTAAAAACAATTACATCACTTTTTTTGAAAACAAAGAAAAAAAAAAAATATAAATTACGTAATAAAATTCCTTCTATACTAAAATCCAGTTCCCAAGAATGTATAAAGTTCAGGTATTAGACAGTAAAAAACGTACAATATGAATAGTAGCAACAAAGAAATCCATACAGAATTATCCCACGGAATGTCAAGTAGAAACTTTACTAATACTAAGAGTATAAGAAAGCCAATTACAGGAACCAAATTTACTAAATAGTTTTGTCCTCCACTATCAATCGCATCCCTTATCGATGCTAAAGCATCTCCAATTGAGCCTAGTACAAGACGAACAGCATTCAGAATTATTGGTAATAACAGTACAATGATAAATGCTAAAAGAATGATCAGAAATTTCTTGTCAGAAGCTTTTGTTTTGGATTCTAAAAGAATAACTACGATGTATAATATTAGTGTTACAATGACAGTCGCTAAAACTAACCATAATATAAACAGA
>JBHLQA010000138.1:0-8034 GCA_048885285.1 Candidatus Odinarchaeota archaeon | reverse complement strand
TTTATTTTTAAAGGCGCTCGTAGTATAGTGGTCAGTATGCTAGGTTCCCAACCTCGCGACCCGGGAAGTTACTTCATTTCGAGGTTACTCGGGATTTCAATTCCCGGCGGGCGCACTCTTTAAGCTTTTTGAAAAACTCAATTTCAAATAAAAGCTATTAATCTATTTTCAATTATTGACTTTCTTAAGAAGATATGTAGATTTATGAATAAGCTTAGTTGCCTAGACTTTTAAGAAAATCAATTGAAGGGAAGGAACTAGTTTCAATTTCCTTACATAAATCAGATACTTTTCCGAATAATGATGCCGCTTTTTTAAAACTTCCATTTTTCTTATAATCTTCAGCTTCAGGCATCTTAATCATTTTAATAAGAAGTGGTTTAAATAAATCTAGTATTTCATATACATTTTTTAATATCTTTTTAGTTAAATATACTTTATTGTTAATTTCATCTTCTTTTATAGACATATCGACTTTCCTCAGTTTTATTTATATCTTTTTAATTAAATATAATTTGGTATGTATCTACTTAAATCTTTTGGTTTTTTTTTAAAAATTTATATATTTACATACAAAAAGATCTTAGATTTTTTTTCAAATCTTTTTTGTAGCAAAAAATTTCATTGATTTTAATTTTTGGGATAAATTTTTGTGATTTCAAATAAAAATTATATTTTACTTATTATGGATTTTTATCACTATTTTTATTGTTGTTAAATTTGTGAGTACAAAATCAAGTAAGATTGAATTAACTCAAAACTATCTTTATTTATAAAAATTCTATAAAATTAATTTTTTCTTAAAATTATTAATCAAATAGCCTAAATTGTCGAAGTAATGATTCAATTATTTTATTTTACTGGATTCTTTTTATCTTTTTTAGAAGGTCGCGCATATGAAGGTTTCCCATCCCAAACTTAACTTGAAAGGCAAACATTAAAACTAAATTAAATTTTTTTCCATTAAAAGCAATAATATTTGAGATAAATTTCTCGTTATTCTCTAATTCGAGATACATTTTTTTAACACTAATAAGGTTTTTCTTATTTCGAACTTCAAATTCTCTAATTGTATTAAATAATGTAGTTTGAGGTAAAGAAGAATATAATACTTTTCCCTCTATTGTAAAAATTCCCGAGCCAATAATCTCTTTATCATCTACACATTCTCGTAATAGTTTGATAATATTTTGGAAAATTGGTGTAGAAGTAAAATCTTCTGTATCATAAGTATTATCACTACTTTCATAGAATTCCATATTAGAAAACTCAAAATCAACAGTCTGATATCCTCTTACTTTGAAGTTCTTGTCTACAAAAGCCTGAAAACTATGTTCACAGCATAACTTTGAAGGGATTGAGATTGTAGTTAACTGTTTACTTTGATCTATAACTTTCTTAGGAATCTTCAAATTCTTATTAATCGAGCATTGTGGACATCTAATCATAATCTCCTGTAAATAAATTTCATTTTTTTGTTTAATATCTTCTTGAGCACCCATTTTTTACCCTATTATTTTTAAAATAAGCAATTCTAATTTTGATTTTAATATTAAAAATATTCTTTCTCCTCTTTTTAATTATTCATAAGACAAAATTCAAAAAATTGTAGAGTTGTATTATTTTATTTTTAATGTGTAAAATCAATATAACTGCATACTTTTTTACATTCAAAATTATCTATATTATCTATTTTTTTCGAGTTATTTAATCTTTTGTCATCTATTATCTTTCTGTTAAATTTAAAAATTTTGCAAATAAAAAAAAAAGTTATATTAAAAAGATTTAATTCGAAGTAGTACAACTTTTATTGTAAAAAATAGATTTATATATTTCTTCTATTATATCTTTTTTAGTTCAAATTAAAGTTGGGTATATAACAAATAACAGAAATAATTAGTTTTTTACAACAATAATTGTATTTTATGATATATATAAAAAAAATCTCTTAAATAGTAACTCTACAAAAATATAAATATGAATTCAATATGATCGCAATGGATACCACTCGAAGTCCAGATCAATCTAATAAAAAATTACATATGCTCGGTTATGGGTTATTAAAAATCTCAGATCTCGAGTCTGGTGGAAAACTCAATGTTATATTTCAATATGGTATAGGGGTATCGCTTATTCAAAATATTTTCGAATTATATAAAAACGAAATTGTTAGTAAAAAACAGGGAAACTCTATTATTCCTTTAGAAGAATTTACTATTTATATTCAGTATTTTAAAAAAGGAGAAGAAAGCATATCTGTAATAATATATATGGAAGAAAAGGAACCAAATGTACCAGTAAATTATCCAAAATTATACTTTTTATCAAAAAAAATCAATAAACAAATTCTTTCTGGGGCATCTATACCAAAATTAAGAGAGATTTTTAAATCTGAGATTGAGATTCCAAAATCTGATGGGGTTATAGCAATATTCATTATTGGATCTGCTGGAAGTCCATTTGTTTCAAAGATTAATAAAAGTCGTTCTAATATAGCTGAGCATGAGGTTCATATAGGTGGATTTATTTCAGCTTTATTATCATTTTCAAATACAATTATCGGTGAAGAAACTGGTGCAAAGCTTAAAGAAATAAATTTTGGAAATCAACAATTTTATGTAATATCAAAAAGCAATGTTATTTTTGCCTTTTTGGTCGACAATATGAATTCATTACTTCAAAGATATATGTACCTTCTCACGGACGAATTTCTTTTCGATTTTCGTGATTATATAAAGGATTTTAATGGAGATGTTACTCCATTTAATGAATTCGAAAAGAAAATAAATCAATATTTTATAATTTAAAAAAGGGTTATCAAAAAAATGAGTCAAAAACAAGAATATGAAGGACAAAATCAAGTTTCTATTCTATCCTTCCAGATTGGATGGGAAGAGTTCTGTATTGATTTGTATGATGTTAAGGAAATAATTCAAGCAGGATTAGTAAGAAAATTACCTAAAAGCTTAGATTATATAGATGGAATCTATAATTATAGAGGAGAAATTATTCATGTAATCAACTTGAAGAAAAAATTAGAATTTGATCAATCTATACTCTATCAATCTAGAAATTCCTCATATAAAAAAGATTTTAAATCTACAAAGAAATTTATTATAATTCTATAGATAGATAAGAATTTAATTGGGATCTATACAGATTCTATTCTTAGTATCGACCATATAAAGCCTTCTGATATAGTAGGATTAAGTCCAATCTTTCAGACTAGTGTTGCTATTGATTATATTAAAGGAATTATTAAATTTGAAGAAAGACCAAGAATTCTGCTTGATTTAAGTAAGATTTTTAGTGATATTGATAAATTAAGAATTCAGCAAGATTTATCATCTTTAACATAAAATCAAATAAAAATAGGAGTTGATAATATGGTAAAAAATGAAAAAAAGAAGGTTCTAATAGTGGATGATGCTCAGTTTACGCGAAATATGCTGAAGAACATCATCAATAAAATTGAACAAATTGAGGTTGTCGGTGAGGCTTCAAATGGAGTAGAAGCAATCTCCTTGTATAAAAAGTTAAATCCTGATTTAGTAACTATGGATTTAGTAATGCCAGAAAAGGGTGGTATTGAAGCAACAGAGGAGATTTTGAAAATAAACCCAAAAGCATTAATTATAGTAGTTTCTGCTTTAGGTCAGGAAGCTTTAGTTCTTGAAGCAGCGAAAAAAGGAGCAAAAGATTTTATTCAAAAGCCATTCAAAAACGAGCAAATAATGGAAGTCATGAATCGAATACTAAAATCTTCCAATTAATTTCACAAAAAGACCTATTATGAATAGTATAATTAAATAGATAAAAAAAAGGAATTATAATAATAAAGATATAAGGTGTTTATGTGTCATCTAAAGACGATATAAAACTTTTTATAAGTGAAGCTGAAGATTTGATTCAGAAGACGGAGGATGAAATTCTAAATCTGGAAGAAAATCCTAGAAATTCTAAACCGATTAAAGAACTTTTCTTCACATTTCATACATTAAAGGGATTAACCGCAATGGTTGGCTTTGAGAATTTATCAAAATTCTGCCATCATTTTGAATCATTTTTAGAAAATGCTCAGCAAAATAAAGTTTCTAAAATGAAAAGAGATAATTTCATAGACATGCTATTTGAGAGTCTTGATGTGTTAAAAAATGTCTTAAACCAGGTAAAAAAAGGAGATATGAAAGATATTGATGCAAATTTTGTTGAAGATATAAAAAGTAGCTTTGAAAGTTTTGAAACTGAAGAATATGATATCACCTTTATTGAAGCTTTAAATTTAGAAGAAATTTCTAAATTACTTAATCAGAATCAAAATAAATCATTCAAGATTTATATTCGTCTTGAAGACACCTGTGTTTTTAAAAAAGTAAGATTATTTATTATCTTTAGGGCACTAAATGAAAATGGTAAAATCTGTTGGACTAATCCTGTTCCTGAAGAATTAGAAAGGGCAACTATTAGAAATGATTTTGAAATATACTTTATCACTGAGAAAAAGAAAGATAATATTTTCGAGATTTTAGATGAAATTCTAGAAATAGAAAACATTGTTATTACACCATTAAATTCTGAAGAATTCAAGAATACAATTGCAGATCTCAAAGGAAAATGGGAACTTCAAAAATCCTCTTCTATAAGTGACGATTTAATTATTGAAGATTTTGATGAAGAATTTGATGTTGAAGAAATTAAGAGAGTTTCTCATATTACAGAGGGTTATACTGATGAAAATGTTAAAATTATGAGTGTTAAAGTTAATATTGAATATCTAGAGGAATTAATGAATTATTTCGGAGAGTTAGTAATAATGAAAAATCACATTAGTCAACTTTTAAAAGAAAAAGAAGATAGGACACTAGTAAGGCTAATAGATAATATGGATAAACCTTTTTTAGATATTCAAGAAATTCTTTTCAAATTAAAATTAGTTAGAGTTGAATCCACCTTCAGAAAATATAAACGATTAGTTCGTGATGTAGCAAATGAAACGGGGAAAAAAATAAGACTAATTCTACAAGGAACTAATGTTGAAATCGATAGAAAAATTTTAGAAGAAATTAATTCTCCCTTAGTTCATTTACTTAGAAATGCAATTTATCATGGTATTGAATCACCAAAAGAACGAATAAAAAAGGGCAAAGATGAAATTGGCATCTTAAAACTAAAAACTTATAGAAGAGCAGGATCAATTTTTATAGAGGTCCAAGATGATGGCGCGGGTATTAATTATGATAAAATAAGAGGACAGGTTGTGAGTAAAGGGTATTATAATGCAGATGAGGCTAAAGAATTAAGCAAAGAAGATTTACATCAATTTATTCTTTTACCTGGGTTTTCTACACTCACAGATGCAGATTTTATTTCAGGGAGAGGTATGGGATTAGCTATTGTAGTCGAAAAAATTAAGGATTTGGGTGGTGATTTTAATATTCATTCAGAAAAAGATTTAGGTACGAAATTTACATTAGATGTACCCTTTACGAGGGCAATATTAAAAGCACAATTAATCCAGATAGCTGATGATTTATTTGCAATTCCAACTGAAAATATAAAACAAATATATTTTTATAATCCTAATCAAGTTGAATACGTTGAGGGAAATCAATATTATAAAATAGATTCAAAACTAGTACCTTTGATTCATTTAAGTGATTATTTAAATATGGTGGATAAAAGTGAGATGAATTCTCATAAAAAAATTGCCATATGGTGCCAAAAAGATGAAAATAATTCAGCAGTATTAATTGCTGATAAACAGCTTCAACAGTTGGATGTAGTTGTTAAACCTTTTAAATCTAATTTTTCCGACTCACGTGATATATTAGGTTCTACAATTACAGGTGAAGGAATAATTTGCCTAATACTTGATGTGTTGAGCATTATTACCTCTAAAACAAATGAAAAAATAATTTCTAATTTAACATAATTTTTTAAGAATAATTAAAAGTAACAAAAGAAGATATACTTGGAGGAAACATAATATGGGTTTTAAAAAAATTGATATTGATGAATTAAAAACAAAAGCAGGTTCAAATTTACTTGGTATCCCTATCAGGGAAGGGGGTAAACTTATCCAAAAAAGCCACAGAGAAAAGAAAATTGAATCAAGTTACATAGGAACAACCTCAGAATTATTGATATTGAATGAAGAATTTTTGGAATATGATTATTATAACAATGGAACAAGAAAAGACGTTATAGGTAACGGAAATATTTCAATTTTCAATAATTCTGTTAAAGATAGAATTTGGGATGCAAACTTACAGTTTTCTGGCTCACAATTTGATAACCAGAAGGCCGAAAATAATCTTAATTTAGGTGTATTTGAACCTAATTCAAATAAGGTATTGAAATATGAGATTATAAATTCTAAAGATTTACCAGATTTAATAAATATAACTGAAAGTATTGAAAACCTTAATGAAGATATTGGAATCTTTAGAAATAGTTATGAAGATTCAGAATTAAATGAACATGAAATCTTAGAAAAAGGTATGGATAAAAATTATTTATTATTATGGGGAAAAGAGAATAAGGTAAAATTTACAATTAACATTTTTAACAATTCATCATCTACACTAGATAACATTAAGTTTAAAAAATCATTTGCAGATGCTTTTTATGATTTAGAATTTAAGTGCGATAAAAGTAAAGAATTTAAAGTTAAAAGAAATTCTATTGAAAGTTCATTAAAGATTATTACTCCTGGAGAAGGTGTTGATATAGTTATTTATGCAAAGATATTTCCCAGAAAGAAAGAAAATGTCAAAACAGGAAATATTGAATTAATATTTAATTTATCAAATAAAGTAATTTCTGGGGTAACAATCGATCATTTCTCAGCATATTCACATGCGATGCATGCTATTAAAAAAACGGAAAAGATTCACGAACCTAATAACTGGAAATGTTCTCTTATATTCGAAAACTTAAGTGATTTTACATTAAAATTGAAATCTATCCAAATATTTGATAAAGATAAAAGAAATAAAATTCTGGATTTAGATTCTATTGCATTACGAAAACAAGAAATCAAACCTCATGGGAAATATAAAACAGATTCTTTTTATTTTGTTGATGAAAAGGAGCCAATTTTTTCAAGGAAAGTTGAATATTCAGTTGGTTACACGACAGACAAGAATTCAATGATTACTACTAGATATGAAGACAATTACTTTTTAATTGCTCATTCAACAACAAAAAAGAAATTATCGGACCAAGAGATTAAATCATTTGAAGAAACTTCATTATATTCCCAAATAACAATCAATAACCAAGGGACGATACCAATCAGGAGTTTGCAAATTATAGAAAGAATACCTGAAAATTTCTTACCCTCAAGAAATATTTCAGATTATTTGTTAAATAAGTCCTCTGGTAAACTAAAAAATGAGGAACTTGAGCTGAAAATTAAGCCTGATGATGAAGATTCTTCTCATGAACACACTGTAGAATTAAATATCAATTTAAAAACTAATAATTTAAAATCATTAATTGATGTAGATGATTTCTTAGAGTTAAAGTATCCTCTTAAAGCAGTAAATCCAGACTATAAAAGAGATTATAATTTCCCTCTTAGCATTTACCTTTTTTACTCAAAATATAAGGATTCTAATCGAAAAGAGTATTACATGATATCAGAAGATCTTTCTAAAATGGATAAATCTAAAATAAGAATTACTCACAAAAGAAGAAAAGTAACGATTGGAAAACAGATTTATCCAGGAAGGAGCTCTAATGAATTTGCTATTTATATTATCGCAAAAAATGGTTCAAACATGAAATTGAATGACGTGAATATTACAGATTCTTTTCCGGATTCATTTGAAATGATCTCATCAAATTTAGAATATAAGCTCAGTAAATCAAAGAAAAATGGTGAACAAAAGATATCCTTTACAGTTGATACTCTTTTACCTTACCAAGAAAAAGAGATAATGTACTATCTAAAAAGTATTACTGGAAAAGATATTAAATCTTCAGAGTTAGAGTCATTTTTTGTTGGATAATTAAAAAAATAATCAAGAT
>JBHLQA010000137.1:0-8042 GCA_048885285.1 Candidatus Odinarchaeota archaeon | reverse complement strand
ATTTCTTTTAATGTTTGTATATATTCGGGGAGTGAGGTTGATACGTGAAAATTAATATTATTTTTTTGATCTATCCAATGATAAAATTCCTTTAATTTTATGAATTCTACACAATTCTCTGCACCAAATTGCTTTAACGTATTATAAACAATCCCTCCCTCTTCACAACCAAATGTCCAATGAAGACTTACATCAAAATTAAAATCATTGCGTTTAAAACTGGTAAAATAACCACCAGGATAATCATTTTTTTCGCAGATTAATACATTATAACCATTTTTTTGCAAAATATTACCTGTTAATAACCCTCCTATCCCAGCTCCAATTATTATTATATCATAAAAATTACTCGAACTATTTTTTAATTTATTGGTTTCTCTCATAGATTCATAGATATGAAATTAATTATAAACCTTTCCGATAATAAAAAACTATTTTTAGGTTGAAAAAAAATTATAAAATTCAAACTTTGATTAAATGAATTTCTAATTAATATAACAATTCATTAGTTATAGGTGTGGAAAAATAACCTGAAATTTATAAGTTTTAGGTTTATGAAAAAATTGCAATTTTAGTAATCATTATCGTTATCTTCATCATCATTCTCATCATCATCCTCATCATCGTCATATTCATCATAAATGCCATATTCATCAGCTTCTTGATAGCATTTCTCACAATAAGGCTTTCCCTTTACATAAATTGCTTTATCTTGGAGTATCTCTTCCTTACAATTATTACAATATATATAATCCTCATCATCATACTTTCCCATAACCCATACCTCCATATTTTATGTAATTAACTTTGCTTAGATAATCAAAAAAGCTCTATCTATAAATAATACATATATAAAAATAATAAAGAGAAAATACATTTAATAATTCTCTTGTTAAGAATGTAATAATCACTTCATTTAAATCTTCAATATTAATTATATTCAGGAATAGACCACAATTTTTGTAAAAATATGCTATAGCCTTTTATTCACACTATTTAAAAAACTTTGAGAATAAACAAAAAAAATAATAGATAAAAAATATTTTTATAATCGAAATGAAAGATAAATTAAAAATAAGGTTTTCAGGTAGAGGCGGTCAAGGCATAAAATTTTTAGGAAATATTCTAGTTAGAATTGTAATGACCGCTAATTATTATGCCACTCTTACAGTCGATTACACACCATCAGTCAGAGGAGGTCCGATTTTTTGTGATGTTATTATTGACACTAAACCTATTAAATATCCTTTCTGTGATAAAGATGCGGATATTTTTTTTGCAATAGATCAAAATGGATTTGAACGTGCTTCCGAATGTATATATGAAAAAACACTCTGTTTTATCGATGAGAATACAGTAGCAAATGCTGATGAAATTATCCAAAAAGGTAAAATTCGCTATGTTCCAGTTACAAAACGAGCTGATGAAAATAAAATACCCAAAAGTGCTAATATTGTTAGTTTAGGATTCCTTTCTGAACTTCTTAAAGAAAATGGTAAAATTGATTTAAAAGAAGAAAATTATGATAAAGTTTTAAATGATATGCCAAAAAGATTTCGAGCTATTAATATTCAAGCATATCAACTTGGTCAAGCGCTCTACCATGAAATAATAGATAAATCCTAAATAAGGTTGTTTCTTTAATTGTTATTTATAAGATTTGACTAAAAGTTTCTCATCAAGGTAATTTAATAATAAGAAATCACTAATTACTAAGTTACTTATACTATGAAAAAGCAAATTTAATAGAGAATCAATTTTTTTTAACCATAAGAGAAAAAAATAATATTTTAAAATAGTTATTTACCAGAGGAATTAAAAATGTTAGAATCTAAACGAAAACCCATTTTGCCTCCTCCAATCTCCAATAAAAAATATGAGATATTAATTGATTCTGAACAATGCGATGGTTGTGAATTATGTTTGGCATTCTGTCCAAAAGAGATAATAAAAATAAGCGAAGATAAATTTAATAGCCGTATGCTTCACTATGCAATTGTAGTTAAGCCTGAAGAATGCGGAGGATGCCGACAATGTGAACGATTATGTCCTACTGTTAGTATGTATATTATAGAAACTGAAATTATGGAGGATACGAAAAATGAGTAAAACTAAATTCCAAGAAAAAAAAATACTTACATCAGGTAATTATGCTACAGCAGAAGGTGCGATTACAGCTGGTTGTCGTTATTTTGCGGGGTATCCTATTACCCCATCCTCAGAAATTGCTGCATACATGTCAAGACGGCTCCCTCAAGTTAATGGCACCTTTGTTCAAATGGAAGATGAACTTGCTTCAATTACAAGCTGTTTTGGAGCTTCCTATGCGGGAAAGAAAGCTATGACTGCCACTTCAGGACCAGGTCTTTCACTTATGGCTGAAAGCATAGGTTTAGGTGTAATGTTAGAAGCACCTACAGTTATTGTCACAATTATGAGAGGGGGTCCAAGTACAGGACAACCTACAAATGCATCACAGTCAGATGTCTATCAAACTAGATATGCATCTCATGGTGATTATGAAATAATTGTTTTAGCCCCATCTACTGTTCAGGAAATGTACGATTTGACTATTCGAGCATTTAATTTATCTGAGAAATATCGTGTACCTGTAATTGTAGCGTCAGATGGAATTCTAGGACAAATGATGGAAGTAGTAAATATTCATTCAAATATTGAAATAATAGAACGTAAAAAACCTCAAGTTCCTCCCGAACAATATAAACCTTTTGAGATTCTTGATGATGATCTTGTGCCTGGAATGGCATTAGCAGGTACAGATTATTCTTTTTATGTTACTGGTTTAACTCATGATATTGAGGGAAATCCAGAAATGACACCAGAAGCAGCAGAAACTCTAATTAAACGGCTTTGTGAAAAAATTATAAAAGCAAGACCAGATATTACTGACTGGGAGGAAGAATATTTAGATGATGCTGAAATTGTTTTTTTGGCTTATGGTATTAACGCTAGAGGTATACCAGAAGTTGTTGAACGAGCACGGAAAGAGGGATATAAAGTGGGATTTGTACGATTAAAAACTCTATGGCCTTTCCCTGATGAATTAATGGAAAGAATTGCAAAAATGGGGGTTTCAAAAGTAATTGTTTGTGAAATGAACAATGGTATGATAATTAGAGAAGTTCAAAGATTTAGGCATTTATTTATTGTAGCTGGAATTACAGTTCCAACTACTATCCCTTTTAGTCCAAAATTTATTTACAAAAAGCTAATGGAGGAAGTTTAAAATATGACATCATCAGATCAAATATCAACCCCCACTGAATCGGTATGTAATCCTTTAACGGATATGTTAAAATTAAATCGATTTATTTTTTGTCCAGGTTGTTTAATTGGAACGGTAATTAAAGCAATTTCAAGTTGTTTAAAGGAAAGAGGTCTTACATATAGAGATTATGCTATTGTATCCGGCATAGGATGTACTGGTCGTTCTAGCGGTTGTTTTAATGCACCTGCTTTCCACACCACACACGGGAGAGCTATACCTTTTGCAACTGGTATAAAGTTAGCTAATCCTAGATTAAAGGTTATTGTTCTATCGGGAGATGGGGATCTTTTTGCAATTGGTGGAAACCATTTCATTCACGCTGCTAGGAGAAATGTAGAAATTACTGTTCTCTGTGTCAATAACAATATATATGGAATGACTGGAGGACAAGTAGCTCCTACTAGTCAGATTGGCGATATTACTGCAACAACGCCTTATGGGAATATTGAACCTCCCTTTAATTTGGTAAGTCTAGCTGCTGCTGCTGGAGCGACATATGTTGCCCGATGGCCTGGATATGACACGCTTAGACTACAAAAAAGTATTCTAAAATCTATAGATAATCAAGGATTCAGTTTTATAGAAGTACTTGCTCCTTGTTTTGTTCAATATGGATCAAAAAATAAATTAGGTGATGCTATAGAAATGCTGCAATGGTTACAAAAACAAATTAGGATTAAAACTGACTGTCCCCCCCATCAAGCAACCTTTGATTACAAAAAAGGTATTATAATATGTGGGGAATTTGTTGATGAGCAACGTGAAGGATTTAGTAAAAGGATAGAAAAAGTTCGAAATAATGCCCAAAATAAAATAATTACAAAATGAAATAAATAAAGTAAATAAAATTATGACGGAAAGTGAAAATAAAACTGAAAGTGTTAGTAAAGCAGAGTTAGAACCTAAGATAGGCGTCTTTTTATGTAAATGTGGAAAGAATATTGGTGGAACTGTTGATATTGATCAATTAGCTAAAGAGTTTGAGGATGATCCAAGAGTTAAATTAGTTCAAGTTAATACATATACTTGTTCAGATCCGGGACAAGTAGAAATCGAAACCGCAATTAGAGAGCAGGGTGTAGAAAAAGTTGTCGTTGCAGCGTGTTCACCAAGATTACATGGTCCAACATGGAAAGCTCTTTTAAGACGAGTTGGAATAAATCCTTCACTAGTAGAAGTAGCTAATATCCGAGAACAGTGTAGTTGGATACATCTTTCAGAGAAAGAAGAAGCGACTAAAAAGGCAAAAGAAATAGTTGAGATGGCAATTGCTAAAGCGGAATTATTAGAAGCCGTAGAGGATATCACTGTACCAATTACAAAAAGAGTTTTAATAATTGGAGGGGGAGTAGCAGGAATTCAAGCTGCATTAGATTTAGCTGATGATTATGAAGTTATTCTAGTTGAAAAATCGCCCACTATTGGAGGAAAGATGGCTCTTATTGACAAAACGTTTCCAACTATGGATTGTTCTATATGTATTTTAGGTCCAAAAATGGCGGATGTAGGTAATCATGAAAATATTACTTTAATTTCCTGTGCTGAAGTTACAAAAATATCTGGATACATAGGTAATTTTGAGGTTACTATTACAAAACAACCTCGTTATGTTGATGAAAACCTTTGTACTGCATGTGGAGATTGTGTTGAAGTTTGCCCAGAAAATGTTGTTGATGAGTATTCTGGTAATTTAGGTTGGAGGAAAGCAATATATATCCCATATCCACAAGCTGTACCTGCTAGTTATATAATTGATGAAAAAAGCTGTTTGGGGCTTTCTCCTTTAGCATGTGGAAAATGTGTTCCTGCCTGTGAAAAAGAGGCTATAATTTATGAAGATTCCGAAAAAACCTTTAATTATAAAGTTGGATCCATTATTATCGCAGTAGGATTTGAACTTTTTGATGCTTCTAAACTCCCAGAATATGGATGGGGTAATTATCCTAATGTTATAACTACTTTTGAATTTGAAAGACTAATCAATGCAGCGGGACCTACAAATGGAGAGCTTGTACGTCCTAGTGATCTCAAAAAGCCAAAAAGAATTGCTTTTATTAATTGTGTAGGTTCACGTGATAAGAGGTTCAATCCATATTGCTCTAATTTCTGTTGTATGGAAAGTATAAAAGATAGCCTTTTAATTAAAGAACATTGGCCTGATGTTGAGGTTACAATCTTTTTTATTGATATTAGAGCTTTTGGAAAGGGTTTTGAAGAATTATATTCTCGATCAAGAGAAGAAGGTATTCTTTATATACGTGGGCGTCCAGGTCAAATTAAAGAAAATCCCATTAATAAAAATCTCATTATCAATGTAGAAAATATTAGCACTGGAACAATTTTGTCTCAAGAATTTGATTTAGTAGTCCTTTCTATAGGATGTGAAGGTTCAAGCGATTCGATTCCATTTCCTGTTGCTAAAGATTCTAAAGGTTTTTATATCGAAGCACATCCTAAACTTAGACCTGTTGATACTCCAACTGATGGTATATTTATTGCTGGTGGAGCGGAATCACCAAAAGATATTAGAGAAACTGTTACACAAGCAAGTGCAGCAGCAGGGCGATGTGGAAATTTGCTTGCTAAAGAAAAATTTCATGTAGAACCTCTATATGCATATGTGGATACAGATAAATGTACTAGTTGTGGAACCTGTGTTTCTCGTTGTCCTTATGGTGCTATTAGTGTCGATCGAGAAAAAAAGACACCTGCAAGAATTATCCCCGTATTATGTAAAGG
Organism: Candidatus Odinarchaeota archaeon; assembly: GCA_048885285.1. Lineage (GTDB taxonomy): Archaea > Asgardarchaeota > Lokiarchaeia > Sigyniarchaeales > SOKP01 > Loki-b32. The sequence goes on along the minus strand of JBHLQA010000137.1, from coordinate 2,014 downwards.
TTGTGGAACATGTGCGGCAGATTGCCCTACAAATGCTATAAGCATGACAAATTTTACAGATGTCATGATACTCAGACAGATAGATATCGCTCTTCGCGAAAATGCCTCAAAAAAAGTATTAATTTTCGCTTGTAATTGGTGCTCATATGCAGGAGCTGATTTAGCCGGAACAAGCCGAATCCAATATCCAACTAATACTAGAATTGTTAGAACTATGTGTTCAGGACGAGTAAAAATCTCTTTTATTAAACACTGTTTTGAACGTGGAGCTGGAGCAGTTATTTTATCTGGATGCCATCCTCAAGACTGTCATTATATTTCTGGAAATGATTGGGCTATAAAACGAGAAAAAAGAATTAGAAGCTGGATGAAGAGGAATAATATTGATGATGAAAGATTTGTTATTGCATGGATATCTGCAGCAGAAGGAAAGAAATTTGCTGATTTAGTCTCACAAGTTAGTAAAGTAGCTTTAAAATAGTTTTTTATTTTTTACTTTTTTTTACATAATTAGAAATTTTGATTAATAAAGAAATAAATTCAAGAGGCTCTCCGAAAACTGGAACTTTCACTTTAATCAACTTCTTTTTAATATGATCTCTTTCTTCAGGTTGATTCAAACGTTGAATAATAGGGATTAATGGTTTTTTATATTTATGACCTAAGCTTAGGCATTCTACCATAATAGATATGAATGATTGACTATCTGATGTTTTTAAAACAGGTGTTAGATAAAAACTTGGCATGTCTAAAATTAGTGCATCTATTTTTTTATCAGATAAAGCAAGATCAATAATATCATATGCGGTATTTCCATAAAAAAATTGTGCTGCCATATCTAGAGGATTCTTCGAACTTGTGCCTGGTAAAAAAAATTTAGAAATCAATTTTTTCTGAATCTCAGGGCTGAATGGAGGTACTTTTAATCCAGCTTTTTCAAGTAGATCGACTAAAATCACTCCATAACCTCCACTAACACTAAAGATTGCCACATTTTGAATTTTAAAAATGCCATAAAAATCGATCAAAAGAGCCGTGTTTAACAATTGCTCTAAAGAGTCTACTGTAATTATATTAAACTGTTTAAATAATGCTTCCCAAAGGCGATTATCCCCTGATATTGAAGCGGTATGTGTTTTAGCAGCAACAGATCCTGTCTTAGTTTGACCTCCTTTTAATGCTACAATTGGTTTTTTATTTTGTTTGAGAACTTTTTTTAATTTATCAATTCTTCCTTTTTTAATCCCTTCGATATAACATAAGATCATATCTGTTTCATGATCATTGCTTAGAAAGTATAATAAGTCAACAAAATCTAAATCAGCACCATTCCCAAATGAAAATACTTTTGAAAAATTTATCCCTAATGATTCTGCTCCATATATAGCAATATTACATATTCCACCTGATTGTGCTATAAATCCTATATTACCTGGTTTATTGGGAAATTGATTACGCCATGCAATACCCAATTTGGGATAAAACAACCCCAATCCATTTGGCCCAAAGATTCTTACTTTATTTTGTGCTCGTTTTAATAATTGCTTTTCTAATTCAATACCCTCATCTTTACCCGAATCTGAGAATTCAGAAGTAAACACTGTAACTAATTTAACTTCTTTTTCAACGCAGTCCTTAATAACATCTAAAATCTGAGATGGAGGAACAGCTATGAAAGCAAAATCAACATCTCCAGGAATGTCTTTTAATGTTGGAAAAAGATTATTATTATCAAAATTAGGTATTTTTTCGACTGAACGGTGTACCGCATAAACAGGTCCTTTAAAATTCTCAATATGATTTCTTAAAAAGAAATAGTCTCTCTTTTTTGATGGACCAATTACAGCTATAGATTTAATATTATTAATAAATGAAATATCTTTAAAATCTGAATCTGTAATACCTTTTTTAATCATTACTTGTTCAAATTATTTATAAAATTAAATTTTTCAGATTTAATCTTTTAACTAATTTATTTTATTATTAGAAGTTGATAGATAATTTCTTTTAATGG
>JBHLQA010000136.1:0-8053 GCA_048885285.1 Candidatus Odinarchaeota archaeon | reverse complement strand
TATCTAATAATTCCTCGTAATTATTTAAATCCATGATGCTATTCACTAATTACTGGTATTATAAAAATAAAATCAAGCATTAGAAAAATAGTTTTCCTTTATAATTCAAATAAACTTAAAGTACTTATTAAAATGCTTCAAAATTATCTTTATCAGATTCATAAATACGTGATTCTAAGATCAAATCTTTGATGATTTTTCTTAATTTACTTTCGGGAATTTCAATTTCTTGTTTCAGGGTTTCAAAATTTATACCATCTCCTCTAGCAGAATATTCTTCAACTGTCAAATATACCTTTTGCTTTGACTTATCATTTTCAAAACTTTTCTCGTCCTTTTCAAATAGAGTATTTATATCTATTTCGTCTGAAAAGTCTTCATTATTATTAACTAAATCTAATTTGTCTGGAATTTCTTGAATATCGCCAGATTTTATTTTATCAATTACTTCTGCATTCCTTAGTAAAATGAGATTAGGTTCATTAACTTTTTTCATGATTTCTATCCACAAGGAAATATATTCTCCATACTTGCTTATTCGACCTATAACTTCTACAATATCCCCCTTATTAAAGGTATTAAACTTTTCAGGATTAATATTCCTTATAATTGCTCTGATTACGCCTGTACTATCATCTATATCAAAATCAAACCTAATATTTGAATTAAGATTTTCCTCTAATCCAATATCCATATCTATTTCTTCAGTTATTTGCTCCCTCTTATTAATAATAGTCCCTAAAATCCGAATACGTTTTACTTGCCCAAATATAGTATAAAAAAATTTCTCGTCTTCACTATATTGCCCTTCTATAATGTGTTTGATCCAACATTGAACCGCGGGATTCCTCTTAAAACTCATTTAATATGACATCTCATTCCTTATTCTTATTTTAATATTATAAAATTAAATATTTTTTCAATATAGAAATATCTATTAAGCTAATAATATTTACGAGCTTCCTCTCTTTAATTATTTATAGGAATAAATTCCTCACCGAAAATGAGAATAAATAAAAATAGTAGCGGGGGTTCGATTCTCAGTTTACTGGAGATCAGTATTCCTAACTTTTGAACGAACGATTCTGCTGCTTGTTCAGTAAAGGACAAGCATTCTCAGGGTCTCTCGAGGGCAGTTTTTACCATTTATGAGCCCTGCGGCATAAACCAGGCTAGCCCACCCCGCTATAGAAGTGTTTATTTGCTTCAATCCTAGTGATATATCTAATTATATATATATTACATTATAAACTAATAATTTAATCTTTTTCGATTTTCAAAGGGTAATATTTCTTTTTATATTAAAACATGTGATAAATAAACAATAACTTTAACTTCTTATTTAAATTAGATATAAAAAAGTAATTACTTGAATGATTTTTATGCCTTGGTCTGATATAATTTTGGATTTTATTTTAAATCCATGGTTTTTATTATCTATTATATTTTGGATAATTGTTTTACTTTTAATTTATTTACTAAGAAATAAAAAACAAGCATATTATCTCTTGTTTCCTCTTCTGGTGATGTTTAAAACAAAAAAATTAAACAAATTTATCATGAAGATTTCCAAAAAAGCTCCTAAGTTTTGGAAAACCTTTTGGACTATAGGTATATTTGTTTCATTTGGCTTTACTATTTATACTCTTTATTTCTTTTTTACAAATTTTATTAATTTGATAATTAAACCCAGTCCTGAACAGGCTATATTACCTCTTATTCCAGGAGTAACAATCCAATTACCTCTTCTTTTTTATTTAATACTTCCATTATTATTTGTTATAACAACCCATGAATTTGCTCATGGAATTTCAGCTGGTGCTGATGGAGTAGATATTAAATCTACTGGTGTTCTTGGAGCAGGTTTATTTTTTATTATAGGTTTTGGAGCATTCGTAGAAGTTGATGAAAGAGAATTAAGTTCTCAAAAATTTCATAGAAATACAAGATTACGAATATCGGCAGCAGGTACTTATGTAAATGCTATAACTGCGGGAATAGCTTTTATATTGTTATTGAGCTTTCCAATCCTCATTTCTCCCTTTTATCGGCAAGTTACTCAGGTTTATAGTGTAGTAACAGAATCAGATGGAGGAATCAATGAAGAAAATTTAGCTAAAGGAGATATTATTTTAGCAATTAAAAAGAAAGGAACTGAAGATGATGAATTTATCTCTCTTAATAACTATGAAGAAAGAACCCTTTCTGATATTCTAAATAATAGAACAAGTTTACAGTGTTCTATAGGTGATAATTTAACTTTCAAAATCTATAATCCTTCTATGGATAGTTATTCTGAGAAAAATGTAACATTGGGACCTCGATATTATTTGGGGATTCTATATGAATATACCTCAAATACTACACTTAAAATAACTAAAATCTATTCGATAAAAGAAGGGGGAAATAATTATAATAAGAATTTAACTGTTGGTTTAAACATCACTAAAATAAACGGAATTCCGATAAATCTGACAAGTGGAGAAACTTTAGGTAAAGCTTTGACTCTATTCAATTTAAATAAGATTAATTTTAGTACGGATTCTGAAACCTATATTTTAGATGTAAATACAATAGGAGTGCAAATTGGTATTTATAGTAATTCTTACTTTATGCATAAAAACGAAGTAGCTAAATTTTTTACTAGTTTTTGGCCAGAATTTTGGTTAAGAGAAATCGCATGGCTCTTCATTATCGCGTTTAGTGTAACCATTCTAAATACACTTCCAATCCCCATTTTTGATGGTGATAGAATAGTGAAAGAACTACTTAATTGGGGTTTTGGAGAAGAATATAAAACCACTAGAAAAAAAAAAGAAAGAATCAAATTCAAAAAAGATGATCTGGATCTTAATTTATCAGAATACAGGGTAGAGAAAATAGAATATGTTAAAATTTTAATGGGAAATCAAAATAATACGAGAGATCTACCTGAAATTATTTTACCTGAAGATAAATATGGTTTAATCGATAAAATTGGTGATGGATTCAAAGATACCTTATCTTTAAATCTCCCTGAACAAAATAAGTTGGAAGAAAATTCAATAATAGAAGTAAGTTATGAATATTGGTACGATGAAAAACGAAAAATCAAAAATATGATTTTAAATATTCTAAGATACTTTTCATTGTTCATTTTTGCAGGTAATATGATTTTATCTTTCATAAAATTCGGGGGGATTTTATTTTGGATGTAGCTTTTAACTATAATATTTTTTAAATGACTTTAATGAGTAATTATAAAATCTTTCTAACTAAAGGAAATTGTTCATATTGTAATGAGAGTGGTATAGTTAAAAGAAGATATTCTGGAGAAAATTTATGTCCAGAATGTTTTCAAAAAAATATCGAAAAAAATATTTATAATACAATTTCCAAGTACAAAATGCTAAAAACTGAAGATAAAATAATAGTTGCTTTATCGGGAGGGAAAGATTCAATGACACTACTCTATAATTTAAAAATCATACAAGATCGAACGTATAACTCTAAACCAATAATAGCTTTAATTATAGATGAGGGAATAAAAGATTATAGGGAAAAAAGTATTAAGAAAGCTCAAGATTTCTGCACTAAATATAATATTGATTACAAAATTATTTCATTTAAAGAAAAAATAGGAAAAACATTAGATGAGATAATTGATTTTAAAAAAAAAACTCCTGATTATAAGTATGCCTGCAATTACTGTGCCGCAATAAGAAGAAGATTATTAAATGATGGTGCTAAAGACTTAAATGGTTCAGTTTTAGCGCTTGGACATAATCTTACTGATTTCGCAGAAACCTATTTGATGAATATTCTCTATAACCGTTTGAATATGATCGTAAATCAATACTTTTTTAAGGAAGAGAATGATAAACTAAACCAATTTTATATTAAAAAAATCTCTCCATTAATAAGAATTCCCGAAAAGGAAATCGAAATATATGCAAATATTAAAAACTTGGATTATAATCCTTCTCATTGTCCTTATCGAGAAAAGGATCCAATTATTAGAAAAAGAGTATTGGATTTTATCGAAGATTGTAGAAATTATAGTCCTGAATTAGAATTTAACCTATTAAATGGGTTCTTAGAATTATCTAAAACCCTCTATTACCAAAGAGAAAAAAAAGAGTATAAATTATGTCAAATTTGCGGTTTTCCATGTGGAAACGGAAAATTATGTACTTACTGTAGTTATATTCAAGAATTTTCTCAATAAGATTTTTTAATTAAATATTCTCCCATTTCTTTTAATTTTTCATATTCTCTTATTTCTTCCTTAAATAATGGAACTTCTACCAAATTTTTATGTAATTTTTGATTAAATATTTCTCTTATCTTATTAAGATTTTTATATTGCATTTCTCGCCTGCTTTTACAAAAGTCACATAATTCAGAAGAATCTTGGTAAAGTTGATTCACAACGATATTAGAAACAGGGATATCATATTTAATTAGTTCATTCAATAACCGTCCAGTTTCTAATATTGCCATTTCTTCTGGTATCATTACAATAACAAAGGAATTTTTTATTGGATTTGTTAAATCATCTCTAGCATTTAATATCGATTGATTCAACCTCTCTAACACCTCTAAAGAATTGTCTTTTTTCTTTTCTTCTCGAGTGAACATTCTCTTCAGAGCACCAAACATATTTCCTAACTTCACCCTCATTTTTATAAGCTTACCAATCCACCCAGATAAGGTTTCGGGTAGGCCTAAAAACCTTAGTGTATGCCCAGTAGGCGCTGTATCAAAAATCACTAAATCATAATCATGTTCCGTCTCTATAAATTCTAAAATCTTACCAAAAGCTAAAGCCTCATCAATTCCTGGAGGATTCATTGAAGTTAAATCTTCCATATCACCTAATAAAGGCATTCCTCCCATCATGTCTCCCATCCCCATTTCCTCTAAAGGATTAATTTCAGTTAATCCCTGAAATTCCTTAATATTAGCTTTTGGATTGATTTCTAAAGCAGTTAAATTTGGTATATCTTGAATTAATGTGGGAATACCTGGAGGTAATTCAACTCCAAGACTATCTCCTAATGAATGAGCTGGATCAGTACTAATTATTAATGTATTTCTTCCTTGTTCTGCTGCCCATATTGCTGAGCTTGTTGCGCAACTAGTTTTTCCAACTCCTCCTTTTCCACCAAACATTACAATTTTTAAATTTAATAGCAAATCTCTTAGTTCCAATTTAGAGTATAACCTCTTTTAAGATATATTTTAAATATTAACAAATTTTTCATTTAATAATCTATTTTATAACGGAGGATTGCTGCGATTCCTCCAAAAGTACTGTATAACGTTTCTCCCTCTTCAGTTTCCGTAGATATAATATCAACTGAAGTCCCTGTTGATTCGGCAATACCACCTAATTCTTCAATAATCGAATTCTCTTCAACAACATTAAAAGTATTAGAACTACAATTAGGACAAGATTCATCTTGAATATTATTCTTAAAATTATCAAGATCTTTTTCTTTAACTGTTCTAATTTCTATATAATCGCAATTTGAACATTCCAATTTAATTTTATACAAATCCAATTTTTCTGAAAGGATTAAAATATCAACAGCTCCATAATTCAAGGCTTTTTGTATATCATCTAATCCATAAGAAGCTAAACCAGAGTCAATAGATATTTCTTTCATAAAACGTTGCATTATTTGCTTTTCTCGGATATATTTTACATCTTCTATTTTATCTTTTACTTTTTCTATTAATGCTCGAATACCTTCAGTACCTCCATACCCCAGATCCACCACATCCAATATTTTCTCTTGTAATCTATAATCTAGGCTCTCATCACTAGCAAACTTTTCCTTAGATTGACCTGGACCACCAATAAAAATACCTTGAAGATCCTCCATAGGAAGGAAAAGCTCATTTACAGTATCTGAAATCCTTCGATAAAAAAGTTTTTCTCCTTCTTCAATTAATCTTTCAAACCTTCTTTGAGATTGACCTCCAGCCCTGTGTTTACTATGAATTCCAGAGGTGAATTCTCTAATTACTTCAACTTTATTTCCTTTAATATATCCTACAGCAGATTCTTTCCTACCAATAACTAATAATCCATAAGTCTCTTTCGGTGTAAGCATTTCTTCCAACGGCCATAATAAAAACTCACTTGCGCAATGATACCTAAACGTAACTACTCTATCTGGTGGTTCAACAATATACATCTCATTTCTTTCTGTACCAGGAGTATTTCTTTGTGGTATTGCCCCTGAAAACATCACTAACCCATTTTCAGGAACGTCTTTAATGTTTTTTAATTGTTCTAAAAGACTAGATATACTGTCTAATACATTCTTTCGTGTTAACTTTGATTTTATATTCTGACTTTCACTAATTTCATTTTTTAGATGATTAGTTACATCTGAAATCTTTCTATCGTGAGGAATATATACAGAAATCAATTCAGTATGAAATCCTCTCTTACTTTTTAGATTTTCTAAGAGTTTTTTCGTTTTATAGATCCTTAAATCGTTAGGCTTCCTCTTTATATCTGAACTCATATGTATCTACAAAATTTAAAAATTTTACAAAAGATTAATAGTTTTTCTTTATATCAATCTATATAAAGAACAATATTAAATGGTTTGAAATAATTTGACTCCGAATGAAAGCCAAGATCATTCAGTTCCTAAAACTCACCCCCGCTATGAAAGTTTAAAATACCGTCATAAAATTATCAGAGGTATGAAGAATCTCGTGGTTACCGAAGCGGGATTAATAGCTCATGGGAGGGGTGAATGTTTTGATTATATTTTAGGAGAAAAAACAACAGATACTGCTAAAAAAGCTATTGAAGCTGCCGTAGCTGCTTTATTAATTGCTGAAAATCCTGTTATCAGTGTAAATGGAAATGTTGCTGCATTAATTCCAGAGGAACTTGCAAAATTATCAAAATCTATTAATGTTTCGCTTGAAATTAATCTTTTTTATCAAAAAGAAGGAAGAATTGAAGCAATTAAAAATTTATTAAATAAAGCAGGAGCTACTAAAATTTATGGTGCAGATACCAATAGAATGACTGAACTTAAAGGTCTTGAAAGTAATAGAAGAAAAGTAGAGTTGATTGCAAACGCGGATATAGTTATGATCCCATTAGAAGATGGAGATAGAACAGAAGCCTTGAAGAAACTAAATAAAAAAGTAATTGCGATCGATTTAAATCCATTAAGTAGAACAGCACTATGGGCAGATATTACTATTGTAGATAATATCGTAAGAGTAATACCAGAAATGATAAAATTCGCAGAGCAATTAAAAGAACTAAATTCTAAAAAATTGAAGGAAATTGTAAATAATTTTAATAACAGACTTAATATTCAAAATACTTTAGATCTAATTATTAGTTACATAGAATTGCAAAAAAAAAATGCCTTTGAAATTGTGAAATTCTAATGTTTCTTAAATTATCGATTCATAAAAGCTTAAAAGTATCTAATCCTATATTCAATATATTAATAGTGTAATTTTCAATTCAAAATTCTTCAACGGGATATCAATGACTACAAATAAAGAAAAGGAGACAAAAGTTTTCGATGCCGTTAAAATTGAGCAAGAATTTTTAATAAGAAAATGTTCTTTAGATGATTTAGATGAGGTAATTGAAGTAAATGAAAGAGAATTACCAGAAGATTATCCCTATTTTTTCTATAAAAGCATTCTAGATAGTTTTCCAGATAGTTTTCTAGTCGCTGTGAATAAAAATGGAAAAATCATGGCATATATAATGTGGAGAGTAGAAAAAGTACCCTCTATGAACAGTTTAAAATATGAAAATAAAGCCCATCTTGTTTCAATAGCCGTCTCTGAAGGCTACAGAAGAAGGGGAATCGCAACTTCATTATTATCAAGTAGTATGAAAAAAATAAAAAAGTATAAGATCCATGAGTATGTTTTAGAAGTAAGGGTTTCTAATTACTCAGCTATTAGATTATACGAGAAATTTAATTATAATATCAAAACTATCAAAAAAAACTATTATCGAGATGGCGAAAATGCTTATTTTATGACATCATCAGTTTAAGATTATGATTGT
>JBHLQA010000135.1:0-8057 GCA_048885285.1 Candidatus Odinarchaeota archaeon | reverse complement strand
AACTCTCTAAAATGGAAAAAAAGTTTGAAATTAAATTAAAATTGGGTCCAAGAGATTTCGGAATCCATAAACGGAAAATGGGTGCCAGTTTGAATATACAGAAAAATGATCACCTCAGATTAAAAATTATCTCTAAAGGTCGATGGAAAAGAGAATTTATTGGGAAATTCAATGATAATTTTGGTATAAAAGTACTTTTAAATAGACCTATTCCGCACCCTGAACATCTCATTGGTAATTATATTAAAACCAAAATTATTAAAGCCAATTATAAAGATAATATTCTAACAGCATCTTTTTTAATATAAACTTAAATAATAAAAATATTATATTAATCAAAATAAGTAAAACATATTAGAAATTTAAAGAAATAGTACATAGTTTTTGAGTATGAATTAAAATGAGTCCCATAATTACGCATGAAGATGAAATTGAGCTTGCAAGGACTGAGAAGGAATTAGTATCCCAATTTAAAAAATTAGCTAAAATGCAAAACGCACTTATAGATTCCCAAAAAAAATACGCAGAGAACCTAACAAAAACAAATATTACTAGAGATATGGTTAATCGAACTTTTAGAGATGTATTAAAACAAATGGAAACTCTTGCGCGTGAACATAGATCAAATATTAAAGATGAAGAGGTAAAACTATACAAAGAAATAATCCAAAAAAATGATGATTTCATTCAAGCTAATAATTCATATCTAAATGCAATTAAAGATATCGCAGCGCAAAAGGAGTATTTAGTTCAAAAAAAAGTTGAATTTGCCGATGCTTTATCTAGCCTTGCAAGTAGAAGATCAACTGTAATTAGAAAAGCTCTAGATGTTGAAAAAGCGAAAAATAAATTGATTGATGGTGATAAATTAACTATTCTTGACCAACAACTTAACGATGTTCAAAGAGAATTTGATAGAGCTCGAGATATACTATTAAAAAAGATATATCAGTTTGTTGAAGTAAGAGATGAGATTAACGCACTATGGCTTAAATTAAAAGATACTATAACAGAATTAAATTAGAAAAAAAAAAACTCACTTTTTTTATATTTTTTAAAAAAAACTAAGCTTAAACTTAAATTTATTAAATTAAAATCCATTAAATTATTAGTAAAAATAAAAAATATGTAATATAAAGAATTAAAATGTGTGCCGAAGAATTTGCAAGCTTCTTAGATAGCACTCGAAAAGCCCCTTTGGAAGAAAAATTGAATGCATTTGGCGATATCATTGAAAAAATTATGTCAATTGTTCTACGAATACCAGATTTAGTAGATCAATCTCTTGGTTCTGTAAACGAGAAGGTCTCGAATTTACAAAACCAAATAAATTCTTTAAATAGCCAAATTACATCTCTACAACCAAGATCAGGAACAACTCCAGGAGTATCTGCTCCAGCAGTACGTGCTCCAGGCGGTCCTCCAGGTAGTCCACCAGGACCTCCACCTTCTTCACCAGGTGGTCCTCCAGGTGGTCCCCCGGGTGGTTCCCCAGGTGGTCCAAGAGGACCAGGGGCTCCTGCAGGTCCTAATCGCCCAGCTAGTCCGGTTTCGCTTAGAGGAGCTATAATGGGAGAACTTAAACAGTTGTTTGCTAAGAGAAAGAGCCAATCTGGCTGAACAATATTATCAAACAACAAATTTAATTAATCTTTTTTCTAGTGGAAAATATTACATATTTAAACAAGTTTAATTTGAAATTTGATTATAATTAATTTCAATATCAGATTTCTGAAAAAATTTCAATTAAAATTAAAAATTTTAGAAACTTACCTTACTAAATCCCAAGTTTAAAGTAAATAGGTTAAGGTAATTGGAACCTTCAAAAGAGTTATCTATAAAAATTGCAAGTGTTAGAGTATGCCATGACTTGCAAAGGCAGATACTCGAAATGACTTCTTTTTTAAGAGTTATGAATAATTTTTATAAAAGAAAAATAGAGCTCCAAAATCGAATAAAACCATTGATACTAAGAAAGTTTAAAGAAGAAACAAAAAAAAATAATAATAATGAATATTGGCTTCATCCCTTACCAATTGCATTAAATATATTGAGTAAAGATTTTTTAAAAAAAGAAGATTCATTTAAATTTCCCGATAGCATTATCCTATTTGAATCATGGATGCATTTAGGTATTAAAGCACTTTATCCTCGAATTGCCCTTCAATTTCAATTTCCAGGATTATTTAAAGGTGAAAAAGTAAGGAATCGTTTTCAATTTATTTATTCTACTTCTCGTGGATTCGGTTTTCCCATATATTTTGGGCCAGAATTCTACTCCTATAAGTTCAAGTTGGCTCGTATTTTAGATCCGTTATTAAAATGGAGTTATACTGTTTGTCATCGAGCAAATCAAGCTATTATGCTTGTAAATAAACTTTTAAAATCTAAAAGACATCATCCGGGTGAATATGAAGCAGTTATAGTATCCGAATTTACAAATAATATCTTTAAAGGAATTGATACAATCTTACATGGATATTTTAAAAATGAAGCAAAAGATTTAGGTAAATTTTCTTCCTTAAACGATGTCCTTTCAAATTCTACTTTTTATTATTCTATTGGAGATCATGCTCTTAGAATTGAAAGAGATAATTCAAATAAAGTTTTATCGGTTCCTCTAATAACTCATGAATTTATTGTAAAAAATTATTCGGTTGATTTCAAATTTTACGTTAAAACACTCTTAGATGTAAATAAAAAGTTAGTTAAAAAAATAACTCACTACAGAGAACTAAGGAATAATCTTATAAGTAAATTAAAGAAGAAAGATAAAGTCAAATTATGGACGGAACAATCTAAGCATTTTGCGAAAAAAATTGCGAGAATGTCTAGAAAACTCTCAAAAAAATATCCAATTATCGACATTTATAGCCACTATAAAACACTATTAGAAAAAATTAGAGAAATTTTATTTACAACACCACTCTATATGCATGTAAGTCATTTTCCTGAAGAACGTCAGGATCTTTCTAAAAAATCACCCAAAAAAAGAGAAGAAATTGATATATCTAAAAAAGAATCAGGTGATTCAAAATTATTAACATTCATTAAAAATTATGAACGAACACATAACTTTAATTTTGAGGAAGTAGAAGTTATAGGTGAACTTAAGAAATTGCAAGGCATTATTACTAAAATGTGGATAACATTCAAAGATAATCATTTTAGATTTGCAATGAATGAACTAAATACTTTATCTACGTTTAATATAAATGATAGGAATTATGAAGTTAAAATTAATGAACTTTTGGATAAAATACTTCCTATTTTAGCTATATATGAGATATTTAATAGACCATTATTTGAATCAGTCTATCCAGAGTTGATACCACAAACCAAAAGACTTGGAACATATTTTGCTCGTTTTTTATCGTCAAAGTATAATCTTTTTGGTACTAATTTAATGAAATTATTTAATAGACTAGCTTTTCATAATTGGAGTTATCTCATAATTAAGAAAGAAATGAATCGGAGAGAATTTTTTAATTATCTTCTGAAATTACCAATCTGGAAATATATTCCCTTAAAATTAAAAACACAAATGATTGAACAAAATAATTAATTGAAGTTTACTGAGTATTAAAATTCCAAAAATCCAGGATCATCAAAAATATCATCGATTTTACGTTCCTTTTTTATCTTGGTCTCACTTTCAGTAAACAAGGATTCCTCATCTGTACGAACTCCTCGTTCTAATTCTTCGGTATCTAATTTTAAAACTGTATCCTTCTCTAAACTCTTATATTTTTCGCTTTTTATTTTCCAGTTGTTAACCTCATCTAAATTAACATCTTCTTCTTCTAATAATACAGCAGCTTTAGTTTTACAAAGATCTGATAAAATAGAATAAGCTAGTGCTAATTCACCCCATTCATGATCATCTTTTAACTTTTTTATTCTTTTCTCTAATCTTTGCAATTCTTGATCAGCATAATAAATATCAATAAAATCTCCGAATGCATCGACAGGTTCTGAAATAGAATTTACTAATACTTCTTTAGTTAATCCACAATTTCCACATTTCACTGTAGCAAAAGCACCTTTCTTCTTTATATCAGTAACCTTAACACTTTTTTCACCGCATTCGAGGAAAGATTGGAATCCAATCTAATCATTCTGGACAGGTGAAAATTTTAGGTACTCTTTTTACTCGTTTTGGTGATACTTGTTTCCTTTTACGACGCCCCATAATAACCACTCATAGTTTTTTTATATATACCTCTATGGTATATAAATACACCATGACTAAAATACTTTTTTAAACTAAAGTTCAGAAATTATGACCAAAATTCGGTACCATCAAGAGGGTGTAAAAGGAAATTAATTGCAAAATTTTTAACTTGATTCATAGTCATTCCCCAAAATAATCGTTCAAATATTTCATTATATTTTACTCTTATAGTATTAGAAGAATATCCCAATGAAACTAATATTTCTCTACCTTTCCATCCTTCCTTAAACCTTTGAATTATTACAGGACGCCATAAAGCCTTTTGAGCTTCTTTTAAATTACCCCATTCATCTTTTATTGCATTGTAAATCTCAGTTAGCCCGAAACCTTCCAGCTTATCTGCCATAGCTTTTTGTCCTAATCCTTGAATAATCAGATCCTCAAGAATATTAATCAGAAACAAACGTCTAGCATCCCTAAACGTAGATACCCCAAAAAATTTTGGGATAAGTCTATCAACGATATTTCTGCCTCGTGTTTTAAAAGCAGCAATTATATCATTGGAATTATAACCCTCTTTCAGTAATTGTTCTAAAACAGGTTTGAAAAAACGTGTTTGTGCTTTGTGATAACTTCCAAAATACTCATTTATTCGTCTAGAGACTGTTTTTCTTCCAAGAAACATTCCATGATTTCTAACTAAAGCTTTTTTTATTTCTGATATATGATATCCTCTTGCAATATATTTGATAAGGATATCAATAGGAATTATTGTTTTTGGACCCCCTCCTCCTCCACCTCGACTGTTTAAACCTTTGGTTGGATTCATAGTTTCATGCCTTCGAATCCAAAAATCCTCTCTAGCCCTTAGAGTATGTAAATCAAAACAGATTTCTACTGGTTTTATTATGAAAGATTGATCTACATCATTTCCAGAGTCTTTCGCTTGCAGTATTGCCACTTCAATGGGTAGAATGTTTTGGGAATGACGACTTTTTTCGGCAAATCTCTTGTAATTACTCCATCTATTATTTACTGAATCTAATGTTAAACCATATAAAATTCGACCAGTCCCGACTTCGATGATTCTATAAATAATTCCAAAATAATCATAGAGATGTCTATTTAGATAAACATTCTTCATTTTTTTATTTTTTAAAGTTATAAATGGGAGACCTACTCCTAATTTGAGTTGTTTTTGACGGGTTTTGACCTTATTTACGTATTGATCTACAACATTTTTAACATACTCCTCCAATAAAATGGTACTTGGTGGATTACGATATCTATCATTTTTCGCTACAACTTCTAAAGTTCTTGATCCCATTAAATAACTGTTTAATATTAGTTTTTTTACACCTATATCGTAATCCCAACCCCATTTAATATAATTTTGGGTATGTTTTTTAAATTCATTTCCTAATAAAAGGATCAATTCATCTATTGAAAGTTTGCTTAATAAGGATATTAATTCCTTCTTATCTTGTTCAGTAAGTTTTTCTTTCTGGAGAATTTTATCAATAAGAGATTTATCACGATAGTTCAATGTTGTATTTTTATAAAGATTCTCCTTTAAAAGTTCCTTCCATTTTTTTTTAATTTTTTTCTGAGGATTTTTGGTTTCTTTAAGATGATTTAATTTTTGAGAAAGATGGTTAAGAAATTTTTGTTTCTCAGCTGTGATCTGATGTTTATACCATCTGATATTTTCATTATAGAAAGATCTAAAAGCTCTTAAATTTTTGAAAATTTCTGTCTGTATCTTAGAAGTTTCTTCTAATTTTTGAAAAAAATCCTCAATTTCTTCAAGTTCTTTTCTGGTTAAATCTTTATTATTTGATAATTGAACAAGTTTCTTATAGACTCTTCGACATTGACGATATTTTTTAATTATATTAAGTAATTCTTCTTTTACTTTCTGAGAAATATCTCTCTCATTGGCTTCTTTAATCCATTTTTGCAAAAGTATTTCCCATTCTTCTCTAATTTCCCTTTTTCTATTACTCTGAGATTGTTTAATTGTAGATTCTTTTTGGTTTTCTAACCATTCTTTAAATCCTTTTGTTTGTTTTTTATTATAAATAGGTCTTTTCCTTGTTTCTTGACGATACATTTCCTGTAATTCTAACAGTTCGCTTGAAATAAATTCTATTTTCTGATTTTCCTTCAATTTCTCTTGTTTTTGTTCTTTCAATTTTTTAGATATTTCTATATTTTCACCATTCTCTGATCTGTTTTTGGAGAGTCGCTGATTTTGTTCAGAAGAATAATAAATTTTTACATTATTCCTTTCCTCTATTGTTCTTAATAGAGTTGAGTCAGCATTTAAGTCTTTTTCTTTAATTTTATCAGCTCCATTTTTATTTTCAGTTTTTTGAGAGATTTTTATCTCTTTATCAGATTTTTCAGTTTTGGTTTGTGCTTTTCTAAGTTGTGTTTGAGAAAAAATGGGTTCATACTTAGTTTTTATTAATTGCTTATAGTCATGATGTTTGTTTTCCCTACTTTTCTTCGAATCAGTAATTGAATCATTTTCATTTTCTGTTATATGCTCTATTTTATTTCTCTGTATATGATTATGATTCAATCTATATTCAGATTCTTGTTCTGATATGAGTTCGGATTTTTGATCAAAAGAATTTTTTGATCCCTTATATGACTTTACATCTGATTCTTGTTCTGAATTAAGTTCAGACTCTTGATCTGGTATTTTTTCTCTTTCTTGCTCTGATTCAATCTCATTTATTTCATCTCGATTTTCCTGTTGTTCATGAAGTTGCTCAAGATAATCCTGAAGAGGTATAAATTCCCAGCCTGGTTGAGGAGGTATAGATTCTCCTGTTTCTGGATTGATTAGTTCCAGCTCTTTTCCTAACTCTTCTTTTGACCTATCTTCAGATTCATTCAGAGATTCCTCCTCAAGAGGATTTTCTGACTCCTTCTGAGCTTCAATTTCAGATGACAGTTCGAATTTTTGTTCAGAGGAATAATCTGAATTATAACTCCCCTCCTCCACTAATTCCATAATTTCTGGTGGTTCAGCAGGCTTTTCTGGTTTACCTTCTGGAGTAACTAATTCAAACTCATCAATTTCCTCTGTCTTTCTGTCTAAAAGGTGTTCAGAGTTATTTTTAGGTTCGTATTCGTTTACCTGTTCTAATAATTCTTCTGGATGTTCTGAGGGAGATAAGAGTGTTTCTGTTCCTTCTCTACTCAAATTAGATTCATAATCATTTTCATTATTGCCAATTATTTCATGTTCCTTTCCTTTTTCTTCCAAATAATCATTTATCCCTTCATAATTTTTTTTGTGATATTCATCATCACTATTATTTTCATCAAAATCTATTTGTCGACTTAATTCATCGTCATTATCATCACTTTTCTTTTCGTTAAGATTACTATGTTCAATTTTTTCATTATCCTCTCCACTGGTCATTATATTATCATCAATATTGTCGTTCTTAGATCCCTCGATTTTTTTCTCTTCGGAAGAATAATCCTTACTCCAATCGATATTATCCCATTTGGTTTCCTCCTTCAACTCCGAATTATTTTTACTCCAATTGATGCTATCCCATTTGGTTTCCTCCTTCACTTCCGAATTATCTTTACTCCAATCGATGCTGTCCCATTTTGTCTCCTTTTTTTCCTCCGAATTATCTTTAATATGACTGAGATCATCCCCTTTTATCTCCTTCTTTTCCTCAGAAGTGTCATTACTCCAATCATTTTTGTCAAATCTGATTATACTTTCCTGCTTATTAGCATCAAATGCCTCTTTTAAATATGAAAGGATCATTTCACCTATTTCTTTCTCTTCAGCTTCTCTAACATCACTTCTAGAATCAGGAGGCGATATTCTTTCTTTATATTTTTCATT